>JAGWSK010000135.1 GCA_028869355.1 Alphaproteobacteria bacterium
CGCGCCAAAGAAGCGAGCACGCCGAAAGTCGGCTTGATGTGGTTTGGTTGCGACGAGAAAAACGCGCGGTGTGTTGGTGCGCGGGAAAAAAGCATTTCTTCGCCGCGCAGGGGCGCGGCGGATGGGTCCCCTTCCCTCGGCGCTTCGCGCCTCGCCGGGGATGACAATGGTGTTTTAGCAGGACCCGGTTAGGGGGTTAGAGGAACCGATGAGGTGCGAAAAACGCTCCCCTCACCTTGGCGCGCCAAAGCGCGCTTGCAAAAGCGCAAGCGCGGGCGGGGCTTCGTTCGGGCTAAAATCGCCTCCGACGATTTTCACGCCCTCGATCTCTCAAGGGGCGAGGAAAGAGTGAGTCGCGATTCAGCTTTTCATGCGTCCGCTGCGCGCGGACCTGCCTTCCCCTGGATCACGCTTCGCTTGTCCGGGGCTGCGAGCTACGGCAAGGCAGGCGCGCGGCAAAAAAATATTTTTTCGCGCCGCAGACGCGGCGCGGATGGGTCCCCTTTCCGCGCCTTCGGCGCGCCGGGGATGACACTGTAGTTTAAACTTCTTCTTTGGGTTCTTTTTTGCCTTCGGAATCGGCCGGGGCGGCGGGTTTTTGGTCGGTGATGAATTCGAAGACGAGCTTGTCGTTCTCGCGATCGAGCAGCACCCGGACCGTTCCGCCGTTCTTTAACTTGCCGAACAATATCTCGTCGGCGAGCGGCTTCTTGATGTTGTCCTGAATCACGCGCGCCAAAGGCCGCGCGCCGAACGAGTCGTCATAGCCCTTCTCGCCGAGCCAGCGCGTCGCTTCCGGCGTGAGTTCGAACGTCACGTCGCGGTCGATGAGCTGGGTTTCCAGTTCGAGCACGAATTTCTCGACCACGCGGTCGATGGTGGAACGCGACAGCGGCGCGAACCCGATCACCGCGTCGAGACGATTGCGGAATTCGGGCGTGAACAGGCGCTTGATCGCCTCTTCGTCCTCGCCCTCGCGCTTGCCGCGGCCAAAGCCGATGGATTCGCGCGCGGCGTCCGATGCACCGGCATTGGTCGTCATGATCAGCACGACGTTGCGGAAATCGATCTTCTTGCCGTTGTGATCGGTCAGCTTGCCGTGGTCCATGACCTGCAACAGGATGTTGAACAGGTCCATATGGGCCTTCTCGATTTCATCGAGCAGCAGCACGGAATGCGGGTGCTGGTCGATCCCGTCGGTGAGCAAACCGCCCTGGTCGAAGCCGACATAGCCGGGCGGCGCACCAATCAGACGCGAGACGGTGTGGCGCTCCATATATTCGCTCATGTCGAAGCGTAAAAGTTCGACCCCCATGATGTGGGCGAGCTGTTTTGCCACTTCGGTCTTGCCGACGCCGGTCGGGCCGGAGAAGAGATAGCAGCCGATCGGCTTTTCGGCCTGGCGCAACCCGGCGCGCGCGAGCTTGATGGCGGAGGCGAGCGCGTGAATCGCCGCTTCCTGGCCAAAGACCACCCGCTTCAGATCGTCTTCCAGCGTACGCAGCGCCTCGGCATCGGTCTTGGATACCGATTTTGGCGGAATGCGCGCGATCTTGGCGACCACATCCTCGACCTCACGCACGCCAATGACCTTCTTGCGGCGGTTTTCCGGCAACAGCATCTGTGACGCGCCGACTTCATCGATGATGTCGATCGCCTTGTCGGGCAGCTTGCGGTCGTTGATGTATTTCGCCGCCAGCTCAACCGCGGCTTTGACGGCCTCCGCGGTGTAGCGGACCTTGTGGTAATCCTCGAAATAGGGCTTGAGGCCTTTGAGGATCTTGATTGTGTCCGGGATCGAAGGCTCGGCCACATCAATTTTCTGGAACCGCCGTACCAGTGCGCGGTCTTTCTCGAAATATTGGCGGTATTCCTTGTAAGTCGTCGAACCGATGCAGCGCAGCGTGCCCGCCTGGAGAGCCGGTTTCAGGAGATTGGAGGCATCCATCGCTCCGCCCGACGTCGCGCCGGCGCCAATCACGGTGTGGATTTCGTCAATGAACAGGATGGAGTTTTTCAGCGCCTCCAGCTCCTTGACCACCGATTTCACGCGCTCCTCGAAATCGCCGCGATAGCGGGTTCCCGCGATCAGCGATCCCATGTCGAGCGAATAGATGGTCGACTCTTTCAATACCTCCGGAACTTCCGCCTTCACGATCTTGCGGGCGAGGCCTTCCGCGATTGCGGTTTTGCCCACTCCCGGATCGCCGACGAACAGCGGATTGTTCTTGCTGCGCCGGCACAGGATCTGGATGGTGCGGTCGATTTCCGCATCGCGCCCGATCAGCGGATCGATGCGGCCCTTGCGCGCCTTTTCGTTGAGATTGACGCAATAGGCTTCCAGCGCATCGGTGCCGTGCTTGGAGGATTTTTCGTTGGCCTCGTCATCGTCATCGGCGCCGCGCACCGGCTTGGACTGGCTCATGCCGGGGCGTTTGGCGATGCCGTGGCTCATGTAATTCACCGCGTCGAGCCGCGACATGTTCTGCTCCTGCAGAAAATAGACGGCGTGGCTCTCGCGTTCGGAAAACAGGGCAACCAGCACGTTGGCGCCGGTGACTTCATCGCGGCCGGAGTTCTGGACATGCAGCACGGCGCGCTGGACCACGCGCTGGAAACCCGTGGTCGGCTTGGCGTCCTCGCCGTCCTCAATCGTCAGGGTGGCGAGATCTTCGTCGATATATTTGGTCAGTCCGGCGCGCAGGACTTCCAGATCGACATTGCAGGCGCGCATGACCTGCGCCGCGTCGCTGTCGTCGACCAGCGCCAACAGCAGATGTTCCAGTGTGGAGTATTCATGATGGCGCTCGCTCGCCAACCGGATGGCGCGGCGCAATGCCTGTTCGAGACTGCGTGACAGGGATGGCATGTGCTTATGCTGCTCTCTCAATCGTGAGTTAAGGCTACTCTTTCTCCATCGTGCATTGAAGCGGATGTTGGTGGCGCCGGGCCAATTCGATCACCTGGGTAACTTTGGTCTCGGCCACCTCGAATGTGTAAACGCCGCAAATCCCGACACCGTGGCGGTGGACATGCAGCATGATCGTGACCGCTTCCTCATGCGGCTTGCCAAAGAATCGTTCCAGAACATGAACCACAAACTCCATCGGAGTGTAGTCGTCGTTCAAAATCAGCACGCGATAAAGCGACGGCTTTTTGGTTTTCTGCCGGGTCCGCGTGACGACTCCGGTGCCGGTTCCCCTGTCACCTGAATCGCCGTTCGGCCGTCCCGGCACCCGCGGACCTCCGCCTCCGGGACCCAGATGTTCCAATGATAGGTGACGCTCAACCATCTGCATTTCAAGCCTGTGCCACGGCGGTGGCACAAATAAGACGCGGACCAACCGCGAATAGGTTACGCAGGAGAGCGAAAAAGGAAAAGACCTTGACAGACCTTCCCGGCCGCATCCCTCGGGCTAAAAATCGCTTCGCGATTTTTCATACGCCCTCGGAGACCTGAAGCGGCGCTCAGATTTCTCCAAGTTTCTCGCTTCTCGCTCCTCGTTTCTCGCTTCTGTGAAAGCGAAAGCCCCACGCGCTGCGCGCGTGGGGCTGTGGTTTTGAGGAGCAGGTGTGGAGTTGATCAGCCGGCGCGGACGAAATCCGCGACCGCGTTCAGGCGCGCATTCAAGGGCTCGGCGGTTTCGCGCGCGGCCGAAAGCGCAAGTTCGCCGAGCTTTGCCGCTTCGTCGACCTGGCTTTGAAACATGGTCTTGCTGTATTCGCCCTGGAGCTGAAATGCCTGCTCGAAGGTTGTCGCCGACAGGACTGCCCTGGTCGCGGCAACCCCGTCCTCGATGAATTTGCGGGTGAAGGCAAAAACTTCGCTGTTGATCGTTTCCATGCTCTTGCCGGCAGCATTCGCAGACTTGAGCATCGCTTCGGCATTGTCCTTGCCGAAGGCCACGAATTGATCATAGCTGTTACGTACTTTTTCGAAGCCATCCTTCATGGCTTCGGCGCCGGCCAGAACCGTGCTTTCCATCGGCTGTTTGCCGTTCTGGGTGGAGTGATTTTTCGCCATGGGATTTTCGCCTCGTTTGCTGCACTGCAACATCGCCTATTTGGGCGCTTTGTATCTCAATGTCAAGGTTTATTGTGCGCTGCACAATAATTAACCAGAATGTGAAAGGTTAGTGCCGTTAAACCTTAAGCCCTAAAGCGATATTATCGGAGAGTGGTTTTTGGTTTAATCTGATTCGCGTATTGAACGTTGACCTGGGCCGGGATGCGTCAGTCGAACAGCTTGCACGAACTACCACATTTTGGTCTCATTCACGCGGGAGCGCCGCGCTAAGAGGGAAGTAATGTTTATCAAGGGTTTGTCCGGTTCGCGCGCTGTTCTGGCGATGGTTTCGGCTTTGTCTCTTCTGCTGTCTGCGCTGGCGCCGATCTCCGGTGCCGATGCCGCCACCGCACACAGAGTCAGGTCAGTCAGGGTTGAGCGTAACGTCACTCCCTCGCCCGAAAAAGATGCCGCAATCGTTGTCGATGGAGCGACCGGCAAGGTGCTCTATGAGCGCAACGCCGATGCGATCCGCTATCCCGCATCTTTGACCAAGATGATGACGCTTTACCTGCTGTTCGAGGCGCTGGAAAAAGGCACCATCTCCCTCGACACGCCGATGTATGCGTCGTCGCACGCCGTGGCCCAGTCGCCGACCAAGCTTTACGTTCCGCTCGGCACCACGATCGATGTCGATACGGCAATCAAGGCGATCACGGTGCTGTCTGCGAATGACGTTGCGGTCATCGTCGCCGAAGCCCTGGGCGGCGGCAGCGAAGCGACCTTCGCCGATATGATGACCATGCGCGCGCACCAGCTCGGCATGACCAACAGCAATTTCCACAATGCCTCGGGCCTGCCCGACCTGGAGCAGCTGACGACCGCGCGCGACATGGCCATACTGGCGCGCCATCTGGCCTATGATTTCCCCCAATATTTCCACTATTTCTCGGCGACGTCCGTGACCTTTCGCGGCCGCCGCTATTCCGATCATGACCATCTGCTGGCGGAGTTTGACGGCACGGATGGAATCAAGACCGGATACACCCAGTTGTCCGGCTACAACCTCGTCAGTTCGGTGGTTCGCGACAACAAACATGTGATCGGCGTGGTGATGGGCGGCCCGACCGCCGGAGTGCGCGACCGGGAAATGATCGAGCTGCTGAGCGCGACATTCGAAGTCGCCAGCCAAAATCCGGCCTATCTCGCGGACGCCAATGTGCCGTGGTACGGCGGCGCCGGACCCGATGGAGACCTGTTCAAGCCCAATCCGGGTCAAGACAATTATCTCGTGACATATCTCGACGAGAACAAGGGTCGCGTTCCCATCCTGGCGCGCTTAAGGAATGCACCGAACGTGCCTGGCGCCGCGCCGGTGATTGTCGCCGGCGGTTCGGAGACTGTTGGCGGAGCGAGCCCGCTGCTCAGACCCGTACCCGGATCGCCGCAGATTGCGGAGGGCGATGAGACGCTGAATGCCAGCATCGTGCCGTTGCCGAAAGAAGAGACCGTCAAACGCTGGGTCGTGCAGATCGGTACCTTCGCCAATCACGCAGTTGCTGAGGCAAGACTCTCAACGCTTGCCCGCCGCAGCGTGGATTTGGTCGGACAGGCCGAGCACATCGTGGCAACCCTGCCGGCCAGACATGGCCGCTTGCTCTACCGCGCGAGGTTTGGTCTGTTTGCCGAAGATGAAGCGCGGGGAATTTGCGCTCAAATGAAGCGCCGCCACCAAACCTGCGTCGCAGTCCCGCAAACACCCGGCGCGAACCGGGGGTAATCGCCAGAGCGGACGAAATTCCGGCCGAATGACTGGATCTACCTCCTCCTTGCGGGGAGGTCGAAAAATGCGAAGCATTTTTCGGGTGGGGGTAATCGCGAAAGCTTGTCCCCCACCCGCGAATTCGCAAAAGCGCGAATTCGCGTGCCTCCCCTCAAGGGGGAGGCGGAAATTATGGAAAATGCCCTAACGTCCCAGCAATACGTCTTTGGCCTGGTTGATTTTGGCGGCGAGATAGGTGCTGCCGCCGCGATCGGGGTGAATCTGCATCATCAAACGCCGGTGGGCGGCGCGGATTTCATTTTCACTCACGCCTTCCTTCAACCCAAGTACGCTGAAGGCTTCGGCACGCGACATCGATGATGACGTTGCCGGTGCGTTTCGTTGCGCGCCGGCAGAGCCGCGAGATGGACCGGCGCCTCTATAGGCGGTCTGACCGGATTGTGGACCGAACAGCAGAACCCATGCGCCGCTAGCCGCCAGCACGGCCAGTCCGATTTCGCGCATCATGAACAGCGCGATTGCCAGCAGCGCCACCATCACGCCAAAGGAAAAGCGCTGTCCTTTGGCAATGCCGCGCGACTGCGCCAGCGACCACGCGCGCACCAGCAGAATCAGAACCGCAGCGGCAACAAGACCGTCAATGAGAGCCGGCATTAGTTTGAGCGCCTTGTGATCAAAACGCTCCCCTCACCTTGGCGCGCCAGCCGCCTTCGCCAAGGCTTCGGCGGCCGAGTTTAGCACCTGCTCGCCCGCCGGAGCTTTATGCGCAGGCGGGTACGCGCTTGCAGAAACCCAAGCGCGGGCGCGCCGCGCTCCGGCTGCCAATCGCCTCCGGCGATTTGCTACGCCTCCGACCCTCAAGGGGAGAGGCGAATTCCGATTCAAATTCGCCACAACAAAGTCCAGCTTAAGCGGCGCCGGATTCCCTGTCTATTCCGTGTCTACTCCCGGCAGGTGAAGGGCGGCCAACAGGTCGCGCACCTCCTGCCGGGCTGCGATATGCGACATGGTGAGCGGCATGGCAAGTCCCGGTACCGGGAGATCAAGCACCGTGAGTCCAAGCGGAAACAGTTCACGGAAAATCACGCGTTCGGACAATCCCGCGGCGACGCGGCAGCCGATGCGCGACGAAAAGCGCTCGACGGCCGCGGCGACTTTGCGCTTGTTGCGGGCTTCGATCGATGACACGCGATTGCGCATCACGACCCATTCGATATTGGGGCTTTCGCGATTGGTCATCAAACGGCGCTTGCGGCATTCCCACACGAATTCCGCATAAAGACTCGGACGGCCAATCTCGAGGCTTTCCGGATCGCATTTGGCGAGCACGTCGAAATCGACAAAACTGTCATTGATCGGTGTGATCAGCGTGTTGGCGGCGGCATGGCCGTGGCGCGAGAGTTCGGTATCGCTGCCCGGCGTGTCGATCACGATGAAGTCCGAATTGGCCCGCGCATGCACCAGGATTTCGGTCAGCCGCGACACGTCCGCTCCCGCTTCGGCCGGTTTGGCGCGCGGAACCACATGGATGTCGGGCTGCGGCAGCATGTAACCCTTGCGCGCGGCAAAAGCTTTGCGGTTTTCGATGTAGCGGCCAAAAGTCTGCTGGCGGCCGTCGAGATCGATCGCGGTGACGGAAAAATTCCGCAGCAGCAATGCCACGACGATGTGTATCGCGGTTGTGGTTTTGCCGGTCCCGCCTTTTTCATTGCCGACGACGATGGTATGCGCGCGACTTCTCGCTGCGACAGCCGCAGCAGGCGCTATTTGGACATTCATCCGGTTACCCCCGGGCCAGCCGAATCATAGGCCCATCGCCAAAGTTTAGAGAAGCGAGGAGCGAGAAACGAGCAGCGAGAACGAGGAAACGAGAGAATTTATCGCCTCTCTCTTCGCGTTTCTCTCTTCTCGCTCCTCGCTTCTCTTCACTCGCTTCTCAGCTATCTTCCAGGCTAAGGAGCGTGGTGTCGCCGCCGGTTGCGGCGGTATTGACGGTGTAGGTTCGCTCGACTGCGAAACGGGGCAGATAATGCGGGCCTCCCGCCTTGGGCCCGGTGCCCGACAGGCGTTCGCCGCCGAAGGGTTGTGCACCCACCACCGCGCCGATCTGATTGCGGTTGACATAGATATTCCCGGCCCGGACACGCTCGCGAACGAAATCGGCGGTGGCATCGATCCGGCTGTGGATGCTGAGCGTCAGGCCGTAATTCGCCGCGTTGATCTGGCCGCAGACCTCATCCAGCTGTCCCGCGTTGAAGCGAACCACGTGCAGGATTGGGCCGAACACTTCGCGCTTCAGCACATTCATGCTGGGGATCGCGAAAATATGCGGTGGAAAAAACACGCCGCTGGAGAGTACCGGATCGACATCGAGTCGCTTGAGCAGCCTCGCTTCCTTCTCCATGCGTTCGGCGTGATCCGCGAGACGGGCGCGCGCCTCTTCGTCGATCACCGGACCAATATCAGTGGCCAGCTCCAGCGGATCGCCCAATTGCAGTTCGCCGGTCGCGCCGAGAATCTGATCCAACATGTGGTCCGCGACATCTTCCTGAAGGAAAAGAACGCGGAGCGCGGAGCATCTCTGCCCGGCGCTGTCGAACGCGGATACCAGTACGTCGCGCGCGACCTGTTCCGGCAGTGCGGTCGAGTCGACTATCATTGCATTCTGCCCGCCGGTTTCGGCGATCAACACCGGAATGGGCCCGTCGCGTGCGGCAAGCATGCGATTGATGACCGCCGCCGTCTCCGTTGATCCCGTGAACACCACGCCATCGAGACGCGGATCGGGCAGCAATGCCTGGCCAATGCGCTCGCCATCGCCCGGTAGAAAATGCAGGATGTTCGCGGGAACGCCGGCTTCGTGCAGGAGCCTGACAGCAGCCGCAGCGATCAGCGGCGTCTGCTCCGCCGGCTTGGCAAGCACGGCATTGCCGGCGGCGAGCGCACCGGCAATCTGGCCGGTGAAGATGGAGAGCGGAAAATTCCATGGCGCGATGCAGGCGAAGACACCGCGTCCGTGCAGCGCCAGCTGGTTGCGCTCACCAGTCACTCCCGGAAGCGGCGCCGGCGGCCCGAACAATTGGCGCGCCTGTTGCGCATAATAGCGCAGGAAGTCGATGGTCTCGCGCCATTCGCCAAGGGCGTCCTGCACGGTGCGCCCCGCTTCGCGAACGATCAATGCGAGCAGCCGCGGTTGGTTTTGCTCGAACAAATCAGCGGCGCGTTCCAGAATTTCCGCCCGCCCTCCCCCACCCTGCTGATCCCAGTCGCGCTGCGCGGCAGCGGCGAGCGCGAGTGCCTCTTTCACATCCTCTTCGGTCGCATCCGCGGCACTCCCGACCCGGCGCCGGCGATCCGCGGGATCCAGGCAGTCGCGCTGTTCCCTTGCGCGCTCCGCTCCGCCGATGATCGGGCCTGAAGAAAACTGCTCATTTTCCAGCGTGCTGCGCATTCTCGAGATCAGCCGGCCGGCTGCGACCCGATCGGCCAGCAAAAGACCCGGCGCCCCGCGCCGCCCAGGCCAGATTTGCTCCGGGAGCGGAATATTGGGATTGCGCTTCGGGTCCAGCGACTTCAGCCGCTCAACCGGATCGGCGATCAGCCGGTCAACCGGCGATTGCTCATTGGCCAGCCGGTGCACGAAAGACGTATTGGCGCCGTTCTCCAGCAGCCGCCGGATGAGGTAGGCGAGCAAATCTTCATGGCTGCCGACCGGCGCGTAAATTCGAACCGGCGCGCCGGCGCGGCGGGGATGGGTAAGATCGTCATAGAACTCGTACAGCGCCTCACCCATGCCGTGCAGGCGCTGGAATTCGAAATCCCGGTTGGTATGTGCAATCGCCTGCACGGCCGCCAGCGTATGGGCGTTGTGTGTGGCGAATTGCGGGAAAAGCCGCGGATGCGCGGCGATGAGGGCGCGTATGCAGGCAATGTACGACGTATCGGTGCCGGCTTTGCGGGTAAAGACCGGATAATCGGGCAGACCCAATTCCTGTCCACGTTTGATCTCACTATCCCAATACGCGCCTTTGACCAGGCGCACGGGAATGATGCGCCGCTGTTTTTGCGCGAGTTCCGCCAGCCAGGCGATCTGCGGCAGAGCGCGCTTTTGATAGGCCTGCACCGCAATGCCGAGGCCATCCCAGCCGCGCAGTTTTTTCTCTTCACCCAGTGCTTCAAATATGTCGAGCGTGAGATCGAGACGGTCCGACTCTTCGGCATCGAGCGTCACGGCCAGATGGGCGTCGCGCGCGTCATGGCATAGCGCGGAGAGGCCAGGCATCAGTTCGAACATGACGCGCCGGCGCCTTGTGTACTCGAAACGGGGATGCAGCGCGGTCAGCTTGACCGAAATGCCGGGGCGTTCGAGAACGGCGCCGGCACGGGATGGCCAGTTTGCGGCGATGGCGCGCACCGCGGCGCGATAACGTTCGAGATAACGTGCCGCATCGGCGTGGGCGACCGCGGCTTCGCCGAGCATGTCGAATGAAAAGCGGTAACCGCTTTTGGTCCAGGGGTGCGCCTCGGCAATCGCTTCCTCGATCGTCCGCCCAAGGACAAAATGACGGCCGAGCAGCCGCACGGCGGCGATCACCGCCTGCCGGATCACCGGTTCGCCGAGGCGGCCGATGACGCGACGCCAGATCGCGTCAAAATCCCAGCGCGTGCTTTCGGCCGCGGCCACCACCTCGCCCGTCAGCATCAGCGCCCAGGTGGAGGCGTTGACGAAAGTCGAATCGGATTGGCCGAGATGGCGGTCCCAGTCGCGCCCGGAAATTTTGTCGCGGATGAGCCGGTCCTGAGTCTCGGCATCCGGCACGCGCAACAGCGATTCGGCCAGACACATCAACACCACGCCTTCTTCGCTGGAGAGCGCATATTCCTGGGTGAAAGCGTCGACTCCGGTGCGGCGATCCCGGCTCGAGCGCAGTTGCGTGATCAGCTCGCGCGCGAGGAAGGATGTCGCGTTGTGCTCCGCGGGCGTGAGTTGGGCTTTTGGAATAAGCTCTTCGAGCAGCGCGTCTTCGTCGGCCAGCCAGGCGGCAGAGATCGCCTCACGCAAATCCTGTGTCATGCCATCCAGCATAGCGTAACCCACATGCAGCGCGTAATGTCCCGCGCATGAATACAGGAGATCAAACGGTTCCAGTTGCAAGCACGCGCGCGGAACTCAGATCCGCAGTCGATGCGTGGCGCGGCCAAGGATTGAAGGTTGCATTGGTTCCCACAATGGGTGCACTGCATGCCGGTCATCTGGCGCTCGCGCGTGCCGCCCGTTCCACCGCGGACAGAACCGTGGTCAGCATATTCGTCAATCCGGCCCAATTTGCCCCACATGAGGATTTTGCGCGCTATCCCCGCAATCTCGAGCAGGACCGGCTGACTCTGGAAAGCGCCGGAACCGCCGACCTGATTTATGCACCGAACCCCGGCGAAATTTACCCGGAAGGATTTGCCACCCGCATCGTGGTGGACGGGCCCGCGCGCGGACTGGAGACAGATTTTCGTCCGCACTTTTTCTCCGGCGTGGCGACTGTGGTCGCGAAGCTGTTTCTGCAGTGCCGGCCGGATTTCGCGATGTTCGGCGAAAAGGATTATCAGCAGTTGCTGGTCGTGCGGCGGCTGTCGCGCGATCTGGGCATTGGGGTGGACGTGATCGGCGTTCCGACGGTGCGCGAAGATGATGGGCTCGCGTTGTCATCGCGCAACGCCTATTTGAACCCACCGCAGAGGGCTGTCGCGGCGGCGCTCAACCGGGCGCTTGATATGGTCGCAGCGCGAGTCAAAACCGGAATGTCCATTCCGCAAGCCGAGGCCGAGGGCGCGGCGGAACTGATCAGGGCGGGGTTTGAGCGCGTCGATTACATCGCTGTCCGCGATGCGCAGAACCTGGCGCCGCTACGGCAGCTTTCGGCGCCTGCGCGCGTATTGGCAGCCGCGCGCATTGGCAGTGTGCGTCTGATTGATAACAAGGCGGTTTGATTGCGCCGGGAAGCCGTCATTCTGACGACAGCGCTGATTGCGCTTTACGCGCTGCTGGATTTCACACTACCGGGCGATATCGCGGTTGCGGCTTTATACTCGACGACCGTCGTGGCCGCAGCCCGGACACGCTCAGCCCGTTTCCTCTGGTTCACGACATTCGTCTGCATCGTGCTGGCCTATGTGGGTCTGGCTTTCGGCCGGCAGCCGCCGAAAGAACTGGTCCGTGTTTTCTACATCGACCGCTCCCTCATCGTTCTGGGCTTGTTGTTCGCGGCGGCAATTATTCATCGTGGCGTGCGGCAGAGCCTGGCGCTCGAACAGGCCCAGGGAGAACTGCGGCGTGCCAACAATGAACTGGAAACGCGAGTGACCGATGAAGTCAGCCGGCGGACGCAGGCCGAGCATTCGCTCCAACAGGCACAAAAGATGGAAATCATCGGACAACTCGCGGGCGGAATAGCCCATGACTTCAACAATGTGCTGACCGCTGTGATCGGAAATCTCGAGATTGTTCGTGCCCGTTGCCCTGAAGATGATCCCCGCCGCAGGCTGATTGAGAACGCGCTGCTCGGAGCGAAACAGGGAACCAGCCTCACTGGGCAACTTTTGGGATTTGCCCGCCGTAAACCTGCTCAGCAGGAAATGATCGATGTGGAACGTGCCTTTAGCGAAGCGACCGCGCTCGCGCGTCCGGTGATCTCCGGAAAAATACAAATTTCAACCGAATTGGGTGCGGACGTTTGGCAGGTCTTTGCCGACAGGGCGCAGCTTCAATCCGCGCTGCTCAATCTTATGATCAACGCGCGCGATGCAATGCCGGACGGAGGCTGCATCACACTGTCGGCGCACAACACGACGATTGCCGAAAAGACGCCCGAACTCGCCTGCGGCGATTACGTGCAGCTGTCCGTCAGCGATACGGGATGCGGCATGCCACCTGAAGTTATCGAGCGCGCCTTCGAGCCGCTATTCACGACCAAGGGAATCGGCAAGGGCACAGGTCTTGGTCTGCCAATGGTGTATAAGTTTGCCGAACAATGCGGCGGCAGCGCCCGCATTGAAAGCGCACCCGGTCGCGGCACCGCTGTGCATATTTATCTGCCAAGGGGGAAAACGGCCGACCGGTAAAGCGGCCAGTTTACAGCAGCCCGAGTTCGGTAAGTTCAGCGCGCAATTTCTCCGGCAAGTCGGCTTTCGAGCCGGAAAGATCGCGCGGAGCGTCCTTCGGTTCGAGATAGCGCCAGCCCTGGAATGCGCGGTGTCTGCGCGGAACCGTCGGAATGATCTTCCGGTCCAGCACCAGCGCACAATGCGGAACACCTTCGCGCGTCACCGCTTTGAGCGCCTTCAGCTTCTGCCGCGCAGCGATCTGGCCCTTGATCACCCAATAGAGCGATCCGCCGTTCAGCAATTCTTCGGAACGTTTGGGAGTCATGCGGGTCACGTGCATGACCTCTCCCGTGCCGCCGTTCTTCTTGCGCTCGGCGGCACGGCGCTTTTGCCAGTGTGCAAGATCGGCAATCGAATCGGCGCCGACGCAAAGTTTGATGAGGTGGAGAGTCATGGCAACACAACAGAGGCGGCTTGTGGCGCGTCGGCAGTCCCCCCTTCCGTCCTCCCCCCGCAAGGGGGGAAGGTGAAGGATTGGGCTTTAGGGATTCCGTGAAGACATGTAGGCGACCAGATTGACCATGTCTTCGTCGCTGAGATTTTGCACGACGGCCTTCATCAGCGCCACGGAATTGCCTTTGCGCGCACCTGACTTGATGTCGTTCAGTTGGCGGATCAGGTAATAGGCGCCCCGTCCGGCAAGCCTGGGGACATCGCCGAGGCCGCGATAATCGGCGCCGTGACAGACCGAACACTGAATGGTTTTGCCGTTGCCGCCGGTCGTGGCGAGCATCTCACCTTTGCGGATGCTGCCTTCCGGAACGTAGTCGATGAAGCCGGCGTGCTGATCGCGCAGTTCGGCGCCCTGCGAATCCGATGCGACCTCGTAGATCATGTTGGCCGGAATCGGAACCGTTTCGGTGGTGTCTTCATCGCGGAAGCGCATGCCGCCATTGCCGACATGATTTTTCGGCGCCGTCTTGCCTTCGACGATTTTGATCCATTGCTGCTGTTGACGCGGGATCGAAGCGAAGTATTGGGCGGCTTCGTTCAGTTCGGCATCGCTGATGTCCTTGGCCATCTCAATCATCACCGGCGCCCGGTTGTTGGTGCGGTCGCCGTCGCGGAATTCGTGCATCTGCTCGATGATGTAGTTTGCCGTCAGCCCGGACACGCTTGCCGATTCCGGATGGCCGTTGCCGTTCGGCAGGTGGCAAAGCATGCAGGCGCGGACATGCGGCGCGCGGCCGTTCTTGACCGTGGCCGGCATCGGCGGATGCTCGTCGGGAAACCAGTCCGGCGGGCCGAAATTATTGTTGATCTGCGCCATGGTCAGCGTCATGCCGGTTTTCGTGCCCTTGGCCTGGAAAGTCTTGACCGGGTCGGGCCGCGGCAAGCCCTGCGGCGCCACCGGGTAAGCCCATTGCAGACCACTTTCGGCACCAAAGGCGATTGCCGGAAGCAGGGCAGCGATTGACGCAAGCAGCAGCTTTTTCATGATTTTCCCTCCCGCGAAGCGCTTGAGATTAGCGATGCTTGTTGGCGACTACAATTGGCTGGTGCGGTCGAGAAGACTCGAACTTCCACAGGTTGCCCTACTAGCACCTCAAGCTAGCGCGTCTACCGTTCCGCCACGACCGCACATTGGCGGGCCGATGTAACAAACGGCGCTATTGATGGGAAGCTCTGAGCCGCTGTGATCGAAGGCTCCCTCTTTTTTAATTTTGCCGCGGCGCAATGCGCCGCGTGCGGGCGTTCCGCCACGACCGCACGTTGGCGGGACGATGTAACAAACGGCGCTATTTGATGGGAAGCTCTGAGCCGCTGTGATCGAAGGCTCCCTCTTTTTTAATTTTGCCGCGGCGCCCCGGCGCGCTTTGCGCGCCTTCTGTTGGATTCCGCCGAATTCGCAATGCGAATTCGGTCGGGGGCCGCGTGCGGGGACTATTTCAGCCACTGCATCATGGCACGGGTGCGGCGCGACACCTCATCCGGCGGCAGCCCCTGCTCCCGCCACTCCTGGCGCGCTTTGGCCACCGCTTCGACGATCCCATCCCATTCCGGACCGAACAAGGTTTCCAGGTATTCGCGCAAAATGCGCGCGAGGCCGGGCGAGCGGCCGGAGGTCGAGATTGTGAGTAGCAGTCCGCCACGGCGAAGTTGGGCCGGGACGTGAAAATCGCAAAGTTCCGGCCGGTCTTCGACATTCACCAGCACACCCGCCGCGCGGGCCGCTCCGGCGAATTTCCGCGACTCCGTGTCGTCGAGCCCGGCGACGAACAGGACTGCAAGCCCGTCCAATTTGCCCGGTAAAACCTCGGTGATGAGTTCCGGCGCCTCAAAACCCGCCGCGGACAACATGTCGAGCCGCCGTTGCAGACCATCGCCGAGGCCGGCCACTCCGACCCTGATCTTCACCTCGTCAAGGATGATCGGCAGCAATCCAGGCCCTCCGTCGCTGGCCGCATCCCACGCGCGGAAATCGCTTTGCGATTTCTTAATCGCGCGTGGGGCCCCGAAGCGGCGTTTAGGTTTCTCGGTGTACTCCGCGGCTCCGAGTGAAATATTTATAGGCCCTTGTTTGGGCGACATATGCGCTAAATTTCAAGGACGATGCGAGCGAACCCGTTACCCGAATTCATCGACTGGAAGATCGAACCCGGTCTGACCGGCTATGAGCCGGCCGTCACGGAAATGGAGTCGCGGGTTGAAGCCATCCGCCGCGGGCGCGCCCCGGAAAAGGTGTGGCTGCTGGAGCACCCGCCGCTTTACACCGCCGGCACCAGCGCCAAAGCCGGTGATCTGATCGACAGCCGGTTTCCGGTTTTCCAGTCCGGCCGGGGTGGACAATATACTTATCACGGGCCCGGCCAGCGCGTGGCCTATGTCATGTTGGACCTGCGGCGCCGGCGGCCGGACGTGCGGCGCTATGTGGAAGATCTGGAAGAGTGGCTCATCCGCACGCTGGCATGGTTCGGCGTCAGAGGTGAACGCCGCAGCGGGAGGGTCGGCATCTGGGTCGTCCATGGCGATGGCACCGAGGACAAGATCGCGGCTGTCGGCGTTCGGTTACGCCACTGGGTCAGCTATCACGGCATCAGCCTGAATGTGGACCCTGACCTGGGGCATTTCGGCGGCATTGTGCCGTGCGGGATCAGGGACGAAAGATTTGGCGTGACCAGCCTGGCCGCACTCGGCGTCCCCGCCAATATGACGGCTGTCGACGAGGCGCTGCGGCTCTCTTTTGAGGAGGTGTTTGGGCCGCTGCGGGATATCAGCTAAACGGATGGACGGCGCACGAAGCCCAGCGATTCCGGCGGATCGGCCGGCTGGAGATTGACGGCCGTAACCTCTGCCCCGCGGGGTCCCTTGATGCAGACGGCGATGAATTCTTCGATCTGCCGCGAAGGACCGTGGGCAACAGCCTCGACCGAGCCGTCGGAGCGGTTCCGTACCCAACCCTTAAGTTTGCGCCCGTTCGCTTCGCGCACCGCAAAGTCGCGAAAGCCGCAGCCCTGAACCCGGCCTTCAATCCGGATGTTCATGGTGGTGATTTCTTCAGCATTCATGATGGCTAATAATTCACTGCGACGGATTTTGGTTCAGTGCCAAAGGCGCGGTAACCCTGGAGCATAAATGCGGTCGCCGATCGCGCCGCATCGTCAACATCGGTCCATTCGGCCAGCGTCTCAGCCAGTCCGGAAGCCAGTCCCCACATCGCGGTGGCCAGGACCTGAGCATTAACCGGGGGCAGAACGCCTCGCGAAATAGCCCCTTCAATATCCTGCTTCAGCGTGCCCACGCCGAGTGCGGACGGCTGAGTGTGGCGCGGGTCAGGACCAACGCCACTGGCGCGGCGCTCGGCGATGTAGGCGAAAAACACCCTGAACGTGCCGTAGAAAAACGTCTCGGCGGTTTTTGCCTTGTGACGAGCATCACGCATCGTCGGGCCGACGATCTGCGCGGCCTCATCGCACAGCGCCTGGAATACTTCCTCCTTGGAGCGGAAGTAATTGTAGAAGGTGCCGGAGGCGAGCGGCGTCGCGCGAATGATGTCGCGCACCCTGGCCGCGCTATAGCCCATCTCGGCGAACACCTGTTTGGCGGCATCCAGAATGATGCGCCGGTTCGCCGCCTTACCCTGGGCGCGCCTCCCGGTCGGCAGAGTCTTCTTGGTCCGGATGGGAACGACCTGCATAGGCCAAATTCTAGCCGAACCTCAGATTCCGTCAAACCGCCCTGGCCAAGTCAAAAAATTGAGCAATAACAGATAGTTCCTGCAACCGATTGTGGTTGCGAGCGGTCAGCTCAGGGTCCACCCCCCAGACCTGTTGCTGGTAGGCGGTGTCAACATCTGCGGCAGCAATCGCTTGGTCGGGATCGATTCGCCGCTCGAACAGTCCGAGTGCCAGAACGGCCGAACCCAGCAGCTGCGCGGCAGCGACGATTCCCGTGAGCGCAAAATCGTCAAAGCGAAGCACGAAAGATTCGAGCGTACCCAGATCATCAGGGTTCTGCTGAACCGGAGCGATGCCGGCACCGGTCGTAAGACCAACTCCGTACTGCCTGGCCACCCATTCGAGCAGCGGGTCCCACGCTGCGGCTTCGAGGTCGACCAGACGTTCAGGCTGTGAGGCGCGGACGCAGAGGAGGTCATTGGCAGCGAATCTCATCAGTTCGGCAATGGCCGTCTGGCGCTGAGCCGCAACCCGGTCGATTGCGGTATTGGCAAGACGGGTGAGCGGCATGGCTTCCGGCCGCACCTCGCCGGTCTGGGCACCCCACTCGGCGGCAACGGCCTGGGCAAGCGCCTGGGTAGGCAGGTCCAATGGACCTCCGGCCGGCGTTTTGGCCGGTCGGTCGTCCAGCCTGACCTGCCATTTGCCCGAAGCAAGGGCGACCACGTCGACGTTCTTGTAGAAGCGTTTGGCCCGCTTCATCTTCCGAAGGGGTCCAGACGGCGCTCGGGATCGAAGCCGAACAAGTACCATGCGCGCAGCATATGTGGGGGGAGCGGTGCCTCAACCGAAAGCCGCCCCCCGTCGGGATGGGCAATATCGATTGATCGGGCATGCAGATGCAGCCGATTTTCCAGCTCGCCCTGCCCGGCTGCCGCATCACCTCCATATTTGAGATCGCCGACAATCGGAGTGCCGATATGGGCAAGATGGGCCCGAAGCTGGTGTGTCCGGCCGGTGACCGGCCGGAGCGCAACCCAGGCAAAACGGTCGGCCGCGGCTTCGATCACGGCGTATCGCGTGACCGCGCCTTTCGCCATGTCGCTTCCGTCCTCCACAATGACCATTCGCTCATCCGTTCCGCGCGCCCCGAATCCCGGCTGCTTCTCCAATGCGAGGCGAATGGTTCCGCGGGACGGCCGTGGCACGCCTTTGCTCAGCGCCCAATAGGTCTTCCGGGCATCGCGCTGCCGCAACGAAAGTGACAGCGCGGAGGCGGCCGGGACCGTTCGCGCAACAACCAGCACTCCCGATGTATCGCGGTCGAGGCGGTGGACCAACCGCGGCCGTTGGTTTTTGTTGCCCTGCAGCGCTGCCAGCAATCCGTCGATGTGGCGGGTAACGCCCGATCCACCCTGGGTCGGAATCCCGCTCGGCTTGTTCAAGACGATCACCGAGGCATCTTCATAGATCACAAGGTCGCGCAGCCAGGCTGCGTCCCGATCGCTGACCGGTTTCGCAACCTCCGGTGGTTTTGCCGGCATCCGCGCAAGCTGCGGTGGGATGCGGATGAGCTGTCCGCTTTGGATGCGCTCAGAAGCACATACGCGCTTGCCGTCGATGCGAATCTGGCCGCTGCGCAGGAGCTTCTCGAGGGCCCCGTGGCCAAGCGCCGGATAATGGCGCCTGAACCAGCGATCGAGTCGCAGCCCTTCTTCGTCATCTGTGACGGCAACGCCCTCAGTCATTTTCCGGCTTTGGTTGCCCGCAACCGAGACCAGTGGGCGAGCCGCTCGGCAATCGCTTTTTCGAAGCCCCTGCCGGTTGGGCGATAAAATTCCTGCCGGTCCATGCCATCAGGAAAATAGTTCTGCCCGGAAAATGCATTTTCGCTGGCGTGGTCGTACTGATAATCCGCGCCGTAACCAAGATCACGCATCAGGCCGGTTGGCGCATTCAGGATATGGGCGGGCGGAACAAGCGATCCGTGTTCGCGCGCCGCATCCCTGGCAGCACCCATGGCGGTATAGACCGCGTTCGATTTCGGCGCAGTCGCCAGATAAACCGCCGCCTGCGCCAGCGCCAGTTCGCCTTCCGGAGAGCCGAGGAAATCGAAAGCATCCTTGGCGGCAAGCGCCTGTTCCAATGCCTGCGGATCGGCAAGACCGATGTCTTCCGACGCCGCGCGGACCAGCCGCCGCGCGATGTAGAGCGGCGATTCTCCGCCTGCCAGCATGCGCGCCAGCCAATAAAGCGCTGCGTCCGGATCCGAGCCGCGGATCGATTTGTGCAGTGCCGAGATGAGATTGTAATGCTCGTCACGGGTCTTGTCGTAGAGCGGCGCGCGCTTTTGAACCGTCGCAATCAGCGCAACCGTATCCAGCGGCGTTTCCGTCCCGATCTCCGCCACGTCTTCGGCGAGGTTGAGCAAATAGCGGCCATCGCCGTCGGCCATGGCACGCAAAGTCGTGCGGGCCTGCTCGTCGAGCGGGAGCGCATGACCGAAGAAGTGCTCGGCTCGCTGCAGCAACAGTTCCAGATCGTCATCGGTCAGCCGGCGCAGAACCAGGACTTTGGCCCGCGACAGCAGCGCGCCATTGAGTTCAAAGGATGGATTTTCGGTCGTCGCACCAACAAGCGTGACGGTTCCGTCCTCGATCACCGGAAGGAAGGAATCCTGCTGCGCCCGGTTGAAGCGATGGATTTCGTCGACAAAAAGAAGCGTGCCCTCGCCAACACTGCGCCGCGCGCGGGCGGCCTCGAATGTCTTCTTCAGGTCGGCAACGCCGGAAAAAACCGCCGAGAGCTGGACAAAATTGAGCTGGAACACGGTCGAGAGCAGCCGCGCGATGGTGGTCTTACCGGTTCCCGGCGGCCCCCAAAGAATAAGCGAGGACAGGCGCCCAGACGCGATCATCCGTCCCAGCGGACCATCGGGTCCGAGCAGATGATCCTGACCGACGACTTCGTTCAGGCTTTTCGGACGCAAGCGGTCGGCGAGAGGACGCGGCGCGTCCTTGTCCAAACCGGCAGCGGTAAAAAGGTCGCTCATGTGTTTCGGTTGCGGCGGTGCTGGATCAGCTGTTCCCCACTGTCGCGCAAGGCGCGTGTTGGGAAAAGGGGAACGCGCGAACTCAAATCCTACTGGACGTCCAGTTGCAGGGCGTGGTCGCCGCGCTGGACCGACATCTGCCAGGAGTCGCTCGCAGCAAGTCCCCGCCTGAGCTGCGCAACGTTGTTGATGCTGTCTCCATTCAACTGGCGGATCATGTCACCGGGCTGAATCCCAAAACGGGCAGCCTGGGAACCGCGCTGGACATCCGTCACCACGACACCCTTCGCCATCAGGTCCATCTGCATCTCATCGGCCAGTGCGGGCGTGATATTTGCGACTTTGGCGCCCTGCATGGGATTGAGGCCAGCGATGATCCCTTCATCACGGCCCTGATCCGGCGGCAGCGCAATCCTTGTCGTGGTTTGCCGCAGCGAGCCGGAACGCCAGTATTTTACGTTGACCGTGTCACCAGGATGATGCGTGACCACGCGATACCGCAACGCGTTGGAATCCGTAATCGGAAATCCGTCGATCGCCAGCACGACATCGCCCTTGACGAGTCCCGCCTGCGCCGCGGGACTTTGCGGGTAAACCTGTGACACCAGAACACCTTCAGGACGCTGCAGCCCGAGCGCTTTGCTGATTTCGGCCGTCACCGCCTGGCCATCGGCGCCAAACCACGGCCGCTTGATCCCGCCGCCAAGCGCGCCATCGACAACGATGCGGGCCATATTCGATGGAATGGCGAATCCAATCCCGATATTGCCGCCGGAAGACGACACGATGGACGAATTGATGCCGATCAGTCTGCCATCCATGCTGACCAGCGCGCC
>JAGWSK010000136.1 GCA_028869355.1 Alphaproteobacteria bacterium
ACAACCCACACTCGCGCCGGGCGAGTGGCGCCAACGGATCGCTGTGCGGGCCATAATTGACACCCAGCGCAATCACCGTTTTTGCCTCGGGCCACAAGGTTTTGGGATCGGCGCGGCGTTCCGGTGTCCGCTGCATCCATTCCATTTCCCCTTGCCGGCCCTCCGCCAAAAACGCCGAAAGGTCCCCGCGGGCGCCCGGCGGAGATTCGGCCCGGGCAAAGCCCACCGCGTCGAAACCGTACTCAAACGCGCGTGAACGAATCGCCTCTTTCGGGGGCCGCCTCTCGCCCGCCGACCTGTCCGCCGAAGCTCGAAGAGCGAAGGCGGAAGCCTTCAACGTAGGCGGGTCCGCCTTCGTCAAGACTACGGCGGACTGGGTGTCCCGCATCTCGCCCGCCGAAGCTTTATGCGTAGGCGGGTCAGAAGTCGAGTTCGGCATAATGGGGCACCGGCGGCTGGCCCGGCACACGGTCGGCGAGCAGGCTGCGGAATGAGGGGCGCGATTTTAGCCGGTAATACCACTCAGTGAGCGTGGGCAATTCCGTCCAGGGAATTTCGCCATAATAGTCCAACGCCGAGAGATGCGCCCCAAGCGCGAGATCGGCGAGCGACAATTGCCGGCCGGCGAGGCAGCCGCGCGCTTCCGCCAAAGCGCCCAGTTGCGGAAGCGAGGTCCGCAACGCGGTTCGGCCGGCGCGGATAATCTCCATATTCGGGGGACGGCGGCTCGTGCTCCCGGTCTGTGCCGGCGTCGCCTTTTCGAACACGATCCGGCGCGTGACGTCCTCGTGAAAAACCGTCATGGCCCAGTCGAGCAGACGCAAGGCCTCACCGCGTTCCTCGGCATCTTCCGGCAACAGCGACGGCTCCGGATAGGTGTTCTCCAGATGGTCCAGAATGGCCCAGATACCGCTAAGTCTGCGCCCATCCTGTTCCTCCCACACCGGCAGATGGGCGTGGTTATCACCAGCCGGTGCCACCGTGCAGGCGATGCGCTTTTCGCCGGCCGCCAGCCGCACGAGGCGTGACGGCGGCGACAGCAGGAACTGAATCAGCCGGGCCATGCCTCACTTCGTGCATCGCCGAGCCGGCCAAATCAACCAGTTCAGGCAGAATTGTCATAGATGCAGCCGTCCAGATGATCACGGCGGACAATCGCCATACGCGCCGCGACGACCTTGGACTGGCGTGAAACGTAGGGGCCTGGCTTTCCCGCATGATAGCGGCGGGGATTGGGCAACACGGTCGCCAAACGCGCAGCTTCCGAGATCGAGAGCGCCGAGGCGGGTTTGCCGAATTCTGCCCGCGATGCAGCTTCCACGCCGAAGCGCTGCGGACCCCATTCGGCGACATTCAGATAGGCTTCCAGTATCCGCCTTTTGGGCCACAGCTCTTCCAGCAGAACCGTGAATGCTGCCTCAATTCCTTTGCGCGTCCAGGTCCGGTCCGGCAACAGGAACAGGTTCTTTGCCGTCTGCTGGCTGATCGTGCTTCCCCCACGCACCTTGTCTCCGGCGGCGTCCTTTGCCAGCGCGTGATCGATCGCATCCCAGTCGAATCCGTGATGGGAGCAGAACTTACTGTCCTCTGACGCGATCACAGCCCGCACCAGATTGGGCGAAATCGCCGCGAGCGGAACCCAGTGCTTCGTTACTGCCCCGTGCGCGACCCAACGTTCTGCCATCAGCGGCGTGAATGGCGGGGGCACCACGCGGTACAGCAGGACCAGGCCAACCGGTAAGCCAACGACGATGCCGAAAACGATCAAGACGAGCCGGGCCAGCCGGCGCGGCATGCGCCATTTGGCAGAGCGGCGGAGAGCTTCGGCATATGCCATCATGGACCCCGGATTCGACCTTAGTTTAGCTGGGGATAGCGAATTTGCCACCCACCGGCCAGCTTGCACGTTTTTCGTTAACCGGCACTTGCCGCGCTATCCTGACTTTTACGGAGCTTATTTCATGAACGATTATGCCACAGCGGTCCTGCTCGGAATTGTCGAGGGGCTGACTGAATTTCTTCCGGTATCCTCCACGGGGCATTTGCTGGTCGTGGAAAATCTTCTTGGCCTGAATGATACCGATTGGGCGGCGTTTACGGTTGTCATTCAGCTTGGTGCGATCCTCGCCGTCGTCGCGGTGTTCTGGCGAAAGTTCTGGGAAGTGCTCATCGGTTTGCCGAGCGATCCCAGGGCGCGGCAATTCGTGATCAACATCATCATCGCGTTTTTGCCGGCAGCGATTCTCGGCGCGCTGCTTATCAAATACATCAATGCCTATCTGCTCAATCCCGTCCGCGCGATTCCAGTCATCGGCGCATCCTGGCTGATCGGCGGGATCGTGATCCTGCTTTTCGAACGCATCGCGCCTCGCCCCCGTTGGGAAGGCACGGACAATCTGCCGCTCGCCAAAGCATTTCAGATCGGACTTTGCCAATGTGCGGCACTGATACCGGGAACATCGCGCTCGGGCGCCACCATCCTTGGCGGCGAGTTGCTGGGAGTAGAGCGCACAACCGCCGCCCTGTTCACCTTTTATCTCGCAGTACCAACGATGCTTGGTGCGACCGCTCTCGAACTGTACGAGAAGCGGCACGAACTCACGTCCAGCCACCTGTCGCTGATCGCCATTGGATTCGTGGTCTCGTTTATCGTCGCCTACCCGGTCGTGACGACCTTTATCCGCTTCATTTCGCGATATGGGCTGAAGCCGTTCGGCTGGTATCGCGTGGCGGTGGGAATTGTGGCGCTGGCGATGACGGTGCTTTAGTCTAAAGCGACGCGGCGTCGAATTCTCCGGCCTTCCGGAAGCGCCAGAGATAGGCGGGAACAATCGCTTCGACAGTGGTGGGCGTCACCCGAAGTTCTGCCAAACCGGCAGCGCCGGGCGTGACGATATTATCCGATTGCAGCAGCCGGACTTGATCCAAAGTAAGCGGCGGTTTCGGCAACAGCCCGAGAAAGGCAGCCTGGAATTTCGCCAAACCGAAAGGCAGATTTATGAGCAGCCGGCGCCTGCGGGTCTCACGCAGGACGAACTGCATGACCTCCTTAAGAGTCATGATCTCGGGTCCACCCAGTTCAAAGGTCTGGGACTCGGCGCTCGGGTTTCCGAGCGCGGCCTGGGTCGCCTGTGCGACGTCGCCGGCATAGACCGGCTGAAAACGCGTATGACCGCCGCCGATCAGCGGCAATACCGGCGACATCCGTGCCAGAGCGGCAAAGCGGTTGAAGAAGTCGTCCTCCGGCCCGAACACGACCGACGGCCGCATGATCGTCGCGGCCGGGAAAGCAGCCCGCACCCGCTTTTCGCCTTCGGCTTTGCTGCGGGCGTATTGGGAAGAAGACTCGTCGCTCGCCCCCAGTGCGGAAAAATGGATCAACCGGCCAATGCCGTGTGCCGCAGCCGCATGCGCAACCGATTCCGCACCCTCGGAATGAACAGCGCGAAAACGCTGGGCTCCACGCTGGAACAGGATGCCCACCAGATTGATGACGGCGTGGGCCTCGCGCACCATCTCGGCGACGTCATCGCTGTTGAGCAGGTTGGCTTTGACAATCTGGATTTGGCCGACGCGGCCCATGGGGCGCAGGAAATGCGCCGTATTGGGGTGCCGCACGCCGACGCGGATGCGCCAACCCTCTCGCGCCAGCGCCCGCACGATGTGGCGTCCGAGAAAGCCGGAACCGCCGAATATGGCCACCAGCTTCGCGGAAGGTATGGCGGTCATGTGCGACACCCCCTGAATCAGCGCGCTTCCCTAAACGAATCCGGCGCGCAGGCAAAGACGTTTGGCTGCCGCTCGTTGACACGTCACAGCGGGCTTCCTAAACATCCCGCCCTTGCTGGCCCAGATGGCGGAATTGGTAGACGC
>JAGWSK010000137.1 GCA_028869355.1 Alphaproteobacteria bacterium
CGGAATCGAACCACCGACACGCGGATTTTCAGTCCGCTGCTCTACCGACTGAGCTACCTGGGCAAACCGGGCGTTCCCGAAGGCAGGCGTTGTAAAAGACGCTCACGCGGGTGTCCAGCGCAGCCCCCTCCGTCCCCCGGATAGCGCTTCGCGCTTCCGGGGCTTCGCAGCTTCGCTGCTCGGCACGTGGCGGTCAGTGGCTGAGGGGAGTATCTGCGGCAGGTTTGGGCGTGCCGCCCTCCTCTTCATCCTCGCTCTCCTCCTCCGTTGCCGGAATGGCGTAGCTGCCCGTGAGCCACTTGCCGAGATCGATCTCGGCACAGCGTTTGGAGCAAAACGGCCGGTAGCGTGCGGCCCCCTCGCCTTCGGGAAGCGGGTTTTTGCAGATCGGACAGCGGCGGATGCGCGCCATGATCAAACCGTTTCGACCGAGAAATGCTCGCGCCTCGTATCGCTGCCGCGCTCAATATCAATGCACATGATTCCGCGCTTGGCCAGCGCCGCGCGGAAATCCTCACCATGCACATCGAGCCACCGCATCATCACCGGAGCCGCGCGCAGAATGATCGCCTTGTCCGGCGCCGCCGCATGCGCGCGCTCGATCTGCCGCATCATCTCCACGGCCACCGTCTCCACCGTCTTGCGCCGGCCATGCCCATCGCAGCGGCGGCAGCTTTCGGTCAGCCGCGCCACCAGCGGATCGCGAATGCGCTTGCGCGTCATCTCCACCAGTCCGAATTCCGACATGCCGAGAATCTGGACTGGAACGCGGCCCTTGCCCGCCGCTGACTCCAGCGCCTGCAATACGCGCGCGATGTTGTCTTGCGATTCAAGATGGATGAAATCGATGATAATCAGTCCGCCAATGCCGCGCAGCCGCAATTGCCGGCCGATCATTCCCGCGGCTTCCAGATTCACCATCAGGCTGGTTTCTTCCAACCCGCCCCCCTGCACATAGCTGCCGGAGTTCACGTCAATCGCGGTCAGTGCTTCGGTGGCTTCGACGGTGATCCAGCCGCCCGACGGCAGCGCCACGCGCGGCTCAACCAGTTGCTCGATTTCATCTTCGATGCCGTGAGCTTCGAACAGCGGCTCGCGCGATTCATATAGCTCGATGCGGCCCGCCAGCACCGGCATCGCGCGCGCGGCATAGGCCCTGGCTTCCTCGGCCGCGTCGCGGTCATCGATCAGGATTCGGTCCACACTGGCATCGACTTCATCGCGCAGGGCCCGCTCCACCGGGCCGGCATCGGTGTGCAGGGTGCGTGGACTTTCTGCGCCGGCACGGCGCGTGGCGATCTCGCGCCACACCGCCGACAGCCGTGCGGCATCTTCGCGCAACTCCGCCCTACTCGCGCCCAGCGCGGCGGTGCGCAGGATGTAACCTGCTTCTGCCAGTATCTCGCCCGAGTGATCACCGGCGAATTCCTGCACGATTTCCGTCAGCCGCGCGCGTTCACCTTCATCCTCGATCCGGCGCGACAGCGCGATCCCCGGCGAATTGGGCGCAAGGATCAACAACCGGCCTGCCAGAGTCACATTGGCGGACAGCCTTGCCCCTTTCTCGCCAATTGGGTCCTTGACCACCTGAACCAGGATTTCCTCGCCCTCGCGGACAAAATCGCTGATGTGCAACTGCCGGTCTTCGTCGGTATAAGGATCGTCACGAAAAATTGCGGTGCGTGGCCGCGCCTCGCGGGCGGCGAGAAAACCGGCACGGTCGAGGCCGATATTGACGAACGCCGCCTGCATCGCCGGGATCACGCGCTGCACCCGGCCGAGGACGATATCACCCATGATGCTGCGCCCGCCGCCGGCCGCCGCCGCGCGGCGCCACCGGTCGGCCTCAAAGCCCATGCCGCGTTCGAGCCAGAGCTGATCCAGCACGCCGTTTTCCACCACGGCGACGCGGATCTCGCCCGCTCCGACATTGATCAGAACTTCTTTAGCCATCGCACTTCCCCGGCTCTGACTGTATCAGGGGACGCGGCGAATTGCTCGCACCCGGTTTGAATCGACCAACCGTGGATGTATGAATCGCGTGGCCAGTCTTCGGCCATGGGAGGAAAGACGAATGGGCAAGTTCAAGCTGGTTCTGGCGGCAATGACGGCCGCGCTGATTTCTTATCCTGCATTCGCGGAAGGCCCCAATTACCGCGTCGACCCGTCGTGGCCCAAACAGCTTCCCAACAACTGGATCATCGGGCAGATCGGCGGAATGACGGTGGACGCGCAGGACAATATCTGGGTGTTTCAGCGTCCGCGTTCGCTGCGCGACGTCGATCTCGCAGCCAAGAAGAATGCGAGATGCTGTCAGGCCGCCCCTTCGGTGATGGAATTCGACAGTGCGGGCAATGTGGTTTCTGCCTGGGGTGGCCCTGGAATGGTCGCCGATTGGCCGGATACCGAACACGGAATTCTCGTCGACGGCAAAAATAATGTCTGGCTCACCGGCAGCGGAAACAAGGATGGGACGCTGCTGAAATTCACCCGCGACGGAAAATTCCTGACCAAATTCGGCCACCAGGGACCCACTGCGGGCAGCCAGGACACCACTGCGCTCGGCGGCGTGGCCAGCATTGCGCTGGATCCGCAGGCCAACGAGCTGTTCATGTCCGACGGCTACTTCAATCACCGCGTCATCGTGCTCGACGCCGACACGCTTGCGTTCAAGCGCATGTGGGGCGCCTATGGCAAACCGCCCACGGACATGAAGCTGCCGAATTACAATCCGGCATCGCCCCAATTCGCCAATCCGGTGCATTGCGTGCGCATCGCCAATGACGGGCTGGTCTATGTCTGCGACCGGACGAACGACCGCATCCAGGTGTTCCGCAAGGACGGCACATTCGTGAAGGAATTTCCCATTCGCCCCACAACGCACGGCACCGGCTCGTCCTATGACCTCGCGTTCTGGCCCGACCGCAACCAGACCTGGATGATCATTGCCGACGGCGCCGATGGCGAAGCAGTGATCGTGCGCCGCTCCGACGGCAAGGAAGTCGGCTCATTCGGCCATTACGGCAAGCAGGCCGGTCAATTCCACAACGTCCATCAGATCGTCGCGGATTCGAAGGGCAACATCTATACCGGCGAAGTCGATACCGGCATGCGGGTACAGAAATTCGTCCCCGACATGACCCCGGCCAAATAGCTTAACCCGCCCCTTGGGGGCGGGTCGAAATCGCGAAGCGATTTCGGGGCGGGGACAGCGAGCGAAGCGAGCGCTTCTCCGCGCGCAGCGCGAGGGAGAGGTGAACACATCATCCCCCCACTCCCAAATACCACTCCAGAATCTGCTCTCCGGTCCAGAACAGCACATCCTCGCGCCCGCGCATGTGCTGCAGCGCTTCGCGGAAATAACGCAGCCGGTGCGGCGCGCCCATGATGTAGGGATGCACCACCAGCGCCATGATCCGCGCGGAATCGGCTGAATCGCGATAAATCTGATCGAACTGATCGATCGCACGATTGCGGTATTCCGCCGCGACATGATGCTGAATCAGCATCATCGCCACATCGTTGCATTCCTGCGTGTACGGAATACTCGTGAGTGTGCCTCCGCGCGTTTTCAGCTTCACCGGCTGGTCGTCCAGCACCCAGTCGGCGACATAGTCGAAACCTTCTTCGGCCAGGATATCCGGCGTTTCCCAGGTCTCGGTCAGTCCCGGTCCCAGCCATCCGCGTGGGCCCTTGCCGGTGAATTCGCGGATCGCGTTGCGGGTCA
>JAGWSK010000138.1 GCA_028869355.1 Alphaproteobacteria bacterium
CAAATCCTGATCGCCCAGGGCGTCGAAGCCGGTGGACATGTGCGCGGATTGACACCGCGCAACGAATTGGTGCGGGCAGTCGCGCCGAATGTTTCGGTGCCGGTGGTGGCGGCGGGCGGCATCGTCGACGGCGGTCAACTCGTCGAAGCGCTGTCGCTGGGCGCGCAAGGTATCGTGCTTGGAACCGCGCTGCTCGCCACCACCGAATCCTTTGCCCATGATTTTCACAAGCAACGCATTGTCACCGCGCGCGCCGGAGATACCGTTCTGACCCAGGCGTTCCACGTCAACTGGCCGCGGGGCGCCAATGTCCGTGTGCTGCCCAATCCTGTTACCCGCGGTGAAATGGGTGACCCGTTCACGGCGGGAAAGCGGGTGATCGGCAAGGAGGGCGAACGCAATATCTGGCTGTTCAGCACCGACTCGCCGCAGAAAAACATGACCGGCGAATTCGAGCATATGGCGCTGTATGCCGGAACCGGCTCCGGCGTGATCCGCGATATTGTGCCTGCCGGTGAACGCATGGCCGCGATTATGACTGAGGCCGAAGCGGCACTGGCCCCCGGCACTGTGGCAGCACTGGCAGATGAGACGAATGTTTCCGCTTCACCGGTGTGCTACGCGCGCGGATCGGATGACGCCTATGCCGGTTTCGCGTCACGCGACGAACTGATCAGGTTTTGCAATCTGCTGCTTGAGGCCGAACGCGCCGGCGCCCGCATCACAGCGCGGATGTGGGTCGATGCATCCGATACCGGACGGCGTGATCTGCTGCGCAGCATTCAGCACGATGAGTCCGCCTGCTGCGCCATGCTGCGGAAATGGATTTTGCATCTCGACGGTGAGGCATCGGACCGAACCGGTGATTTCTACGGCAAATGCCTTGCCATCGCCGATCCCGATGAACGGCTGGCATTCGTCAATCGCGGGCAGGGCTGGGTGGTGCGGAAGATTCGCGAGATGCTGCCGAAAATCCGCGACGATGCGATGCATGCCGATCTCAAGGCCATGCTGGATGTTCACGAAGCCAACATCGCCCGCGCGGATGCCGTGATTACGCGTGCGGAGATCTCCGGAAAGCCTTAAGCGGCTACAGCGCTAAATCTGATTTTGCCGCCCTTGCCCCTTCGCCTCTGCGGGCGAGCGATGATCTCTATGTCCCGGTCAAATGCCGTCAAAAAGGCCATCAGCCGCTCAATCGAATATTCCTGAAATTGGCCTTTGAACATCCGCGATACTTCAGGCTGCGTTATACCCATACGCTTTCCGGCTTGCGATTGGGTTAGCCGGCGTTCGTTCACCAGCCGGTAAATCTCGGAGATGATTTGTGCCTTCAGAAAATGCGTTTCGGGATCCGGCAGGCCGATATCGGCGAAAATGTTTTCATCCACTTTCATGATTTTGATTCGACGGCTCACAGCTTCTCTTCCTTTGGCAACTCTGCGTGATGTTCCTCGGCTGCCTTCAACCGTTGCCGGATCAGCTCGAGATCACGCTTCGGCGTTTCGATCCCGCGTTTTGATTTCTTTTGAAACGCGTGCAGGACATAAATGGAGTCTCTGAACTGCAGGGAATATATGGTTCGGTATGTGCCATGGTCATCTTCGTCGGTGAGCTCCAGAACTCGGGCGCCAAATCCTTTTAGCGGTTTGGCTGATGGGGGGTGCTGCCCGGTTTGAGCCAGGAACAGTTCGAATCCGAACTGATTCTGAACATGTATCGGGAAATGGCCATAGTCACGCTTGCTTGATCCGACCCAGAACAGCGGCCGGAGCGGAACCGTTCTGCGGATCATGAGAATTTCCTATATGAGTATTTACTCATATTAGTCAAGCCTCTGAACTCGTTTCAGCGGAAGTCGCGGGATTTGGGCAGGATTTTCACTTCGCGGGGATGACGATGCATGCCGCGCGGGTCGCTGCGCGGATCGAGAATGTCATCGAAATGGCCGGGAATGGCCGGCATCGGCGCCTCGGAAAGCAAATCGAGATCGGCGGTGCGGTCGAAAACCCGCTCCGCCACGAGATGAATCACATCTTCCGGACTGCGCTGGATTTTGCCTTCCACCAGCATCAGCCTCGCACCGACGATTTCCCTGCGGAATCGTTCATAGAGTTTGGGCCAGATCACGACATTGCAGATTCCGGTTTCATCGCTGAGCGTGACGAACACCACGCCGGCGGTTCCAGGCATCTGGCGCACCAGCACGACGCCGGCGCATTTGACTCGTGCGCCGTCCTTCGCCTGCTCCACCTCGTGGCAGGTCATGATGCGCTCGCGGGCAAAGCGCGTGCGCAGAAATTCGGTCGGATAGCCTTTCAGCGACAGCCGCAGCGTCTGGTAATCGGCGACAACCTGTTCGCCCAAAGGCATTTGCGGCAACGGCTCGGTTTGTTCGCCGGGCTGATCGCTTTCATCGCGGGCGGCGAACAGCGGCAGGCTGTCTTCGCCGGTCATCCGGCGCACTGCCCATAACGCTTCGCGACGATCGAGGCCGAGAGAGCAAAACGCATCGGCTTCGGCGAGTGTCATCAGCGCGGGCTTGCGCAGACCTGCGCGGCGCGCGAATTCACGAAAATCGGGAAAGCCGCTGTCGCGGCATGCCACGATACGTTCCGCCCAGTCGTGATGAAAACCATCGATCTGGCGAAAGCCGAGGCAGATCGCCAAATCCGCCTTCGCGGCTGAAGCCGCTTCGGCGCGACAAGGGCCCGAAGCAACACGCTCCAGCGTGTTGTCCCAGGCGCTGAAATTCACGTCGGGCGCAAGCACCTCAACTCCGTGTTCGCGCGCGTCGCGCACAATCTCCGCCGGGGCGTAAAATCCCATCGGCTGTGAATTCAGCAACGCGCAGCCGAAGGCCGCCGGGTGGTGGCATTTGATCCAGGCGGAGACATAAACCAGATGCGCGAAACTGGCGGCATGGCTTTCGGGGAAGCCGTAGCTGCCAAATCCTTCGATCTGCTGAAAGCAGCGTTCGGCAAAATCGCGGGCATAGCCGCGCATCGTCATGCCTGAGATCAGCTTTTCCCGGAAACGGTCGATGCTGCCGTTATTTCGGAAGGTCGCCATGGCGCGCCTGAGCCCATTGGCTTCGTCGGGAGTGAATTTCGCCGCGACGATCGCCAGCCGCATCGCCTGCTCCTGAAACAGCGGCACGCCCATGGTCTTGTGCAGCACGCGGTGAAGTTCATCCGGCGGACCATGTTCGGGAGCGGGCGAGGGGAAGTCGATCGCCTCGACGCCGGACCGGCGGCGCAAATAGGGGTGCACCATGTCGCCTTGGATCGGACCAGGGCGCACGATCGCCACCTCGATGACGAGATCGTAGAATTTGCGGGGCTTCAATCGC
>JAGWSK010000139.1 GCA_028869355.1 Alphaproteobacteria bacterium
GCCGGGGCATTTGCGCCAAAGCGTGTCCGGGGAGGACTGCTTCGACCCCATCAGGCCCTTGATCCTTGGGCGGACGTAATTGGTGATCCAATTCATATGGAATTCCCGGCTCCGGAAATCGGGGAGGAGACCCGACTGTAGCACGACCACTCACGGGCACGAATGCACCTCACGCAGAGAGTTCCCGGGCGTGGTGAACGGCTTCCGCGAGTGACCTGCATAATTGCAGCGTCTGGCGGGCCGCATCGCCACGATGTTCCCGGGCAATTGCGCCGGCGATGCATTGAACCATCGCCGAACCGACCACGGCGGCGTCGGCAATGCGCGCGATCGCGGCAGCCTGATCCGGCGTGCGGATGCCGAATCCGACCGCGCAGGGCAATCGCGTCTGCGCCCGGATGCGCGCGATCGCCGGCGCGACATCATTGATCAGAACCGCTTTGGTTCCGGTGACGCCGGTGACAGAGACATAATAGAGAAAGCCGCCGGCGCCGTTCAGCACGGTTTTCAGGCGTTCATCCGTCGTTGTCGGCGCAGCCAACCGGACGATATCGATACCGTCCCGGCTGGCAGCGGCTTGCAGATCCGCGCCTTCTTCCGGCGCGAGGTCGACAATGATCAGTCCATCGACGCCGGCATGGGCTGCGTCGCGCAGGAAGTGATGCGCGCCATAAGCGTGAATGGGATTGTAATAACCCATCAGGACCAGTGGCGTGACATCATCATGGCCGCGGAAACGTTCGGCCAGATGCAATACGCCTTTCAGCGTCATGCCCGATTTCAGCGCTCTCAGCGAAGACGCCTGAACTGCGGGGCCATCTGCCATCGGATCGGAAAAGGGAATGCCAAGCTCGATCAGGTCAGCGCCTGCGCCGGGCAGGTGCTGCAGGATTTCAAATGATGTTTCCGTATCCGGATCGCCTGCGGTGACGAAGGGAATGAATGCGGCGCGATTGAGCGCGCGCAATTCCGCAAAGCGCATATCGATGCGGCTTTTCACGGGCGCTGAATTTGCCGCCGCGGTGCTCACAGTTCGTAGCCCAGGATTTTGGCGACTGTGAACACGTCCTTGTCGCCACGCCCCGACAGGCCGACGACGATCAGCCGGTTGGACGACATCGCAGGAGCCATCTTGATCACCTGCGCGATGGCATGCGCCGACTCGAGCGCGGGGATAATGCCTTCGAGACGGCAGGTCAGCTGAAACGCATCCAATGCTTCGCGATCGGTGACCGACACATAATTGACGCGTCCGGATTCCCTGAGCCATGAATGTTCCGGACCGACCCCCGGATAATCCAATCCGGCCGAAATCGAATGTGCCTCAAGCACCTGACCATCGCTGTCCTGCAACAGATAGGAGCGCGCGCCGTGCAGCACGCCCGGACTGCCCTTGGACAATGTCGCGGCGTGATGTGTGGTTTCGATCCCCTCGCCGGCCGCTTCGACGCCGGAGATGGCGACTTCGCGATCATCGAGAAATGGATGGAAGAGGCCGATGGCATTCGAGCCGCCGCCAACACAGGCAATCAAAAGATCGGGCAGTCTGCCTTCGGCCGCCATCATCTGGCCGCGGGTTTCTTCGCCGATCACGGTCTGGAAATCGCGAACCATCGCCGGGTAGGGATGTGGCCCGGCGGCCGAACCGATGATGTAGAACGTGTCCTCCACATTGGCGACCCAATCGCGCAGGGCTTCATTCATGGCATCTTTCAGCGTCCGCGATCCCGACGCGACACCGCGCACTTCGGCACCCAGCAGGTTCATACGGAAGACGTTGGGCCGCTGCCGGTCCATATCGACCTCGCCCATATAGACGACGCAGGGCAAGCCGAATCGCGCCGCCACCGTTGCCGTCGCGACACCGTGCTGGCCGGCCCCGGTTTCGGCGATGATGCGCGTCTTGCCCATTCTCCGCGCCAGCAGCACCTGACCGATGCAATTGTTGATCTTATGCGCGCCGGTGTGGTTCAGGTCTTCGCGCTTGAAATAGATTTGTGCTCCGCCGAGATGGTGCGTCAGGCGTTCGGCAAAATAAAGCGGACTTGGCCGGCCGGCATAATTTTCCAACAGCGCCGACAACTCGGACTGAAAATCCGGATCGGCTTTCGCTGCATGCCAGGCCTGTTCGAGCTCCAGCAGCAGCGGCATCAGAGTTTCGGCGACGTAGCGTCCACCAAATGAGCCGAAATGTCCGGATTCGTCCGGACCCGAACGAAAGCTGTTCGGGGCGAGACTCACGCGCGGTGATCCGCCGTTTGTGGCACGACGGCTGCACCGCGCGCCGCACTGATAAACGCTGCGATTTTTTCGCGATTCTTTTGCCCCGGCCCATCTTCAACGCCGGATGATGCGTCGACAAATGCCGGGTTTGCGATGGCAATCGCACGTCCGACATTCTCCGGGTTCAAGCCGCCCGCGATCCCAAACGGC
>JAGWSK010000140.1 GCA_028869355.1 Alphaproteobacteria bacterium
CCCTCCGCCGTATAGGCGAGAAGCTGGCCACAGACCCGTTCGGCCACTTTCATGTCGATTTCGCCGAAGATCAGAACAGTGCGTGATTTGAACAGCGCCATCTGGACCGGGGCCATTGGCTGGTCCGGGCGCATGCCCTCGTTTTCTTTTTTCTCTTTTTCCGGGTCGTCGTCGTCAAGGCGAATGGTCGAAGGGAACGTCATGTTGTTTCCTGATCTGTCAAACCATCGCCTCTCCCCTTGAGGGAGAGGGACGCAGCGCCCGCGTTTGCTGAGCAAACGCGCACTGGCGCTGCTGGGTGAGGGGAGCGTTTTAAGTCGCGATAGTCAAGTCGCGCTAGTGTACCGAAAGGTCTCGCGGGCGGCTATCGAACCACGCGAGCGGCAGGGGGATGGATCCAAACAATGTCGCACCGATCACTCCGAGGGCGGCCGCCAGCGCGAGCAGCGCATAAAGAACCGGACGCTTGTAGAGCGGTACCGGCCGGTAAGCGGCGCCGGAACTGAGGAACAACTCGTCGCCGCGCAGCCCCGCCGAAAGGCTGCCATCACGCGCGGTCCACCCGCCACCGGGCTGCGGCAGCAGAGTGATATTTTCAGCACCAGCCAACACGAGCGATCCGCCCGGTCCCGCCCGAAGCCGCAAATCGCCTTCCTGAGATTTCAGGAAGACGAGCGAGCGAAGTTTGCGGTCGGGTTCATAGGTGCCGGCAATTGCTTGTTCGGTGGGAGCCTGAGTGACGGAGGCAGACGTGACCGGCGTTACGTCCCGCGCCGGCAGTAGTTCGTCAAATACACCCTCATCCAGGGCGCGCCAGAAACGCGTACCCGCCGGCCCGCGTACCGCAATCACGTAAGCGAGTCCGGGATCGGGAGCGATGACCAGCCGGGCTGAAAATCCTTCGGCCGCCCCGTCGATTTGCAATGCGTGCCAGCCATTCCTCTGCAGCTCCGGCAGACCAAAGGACCACCCGGGATTTTCCGGTGAACCCTTCTCCAGGACCTGAACGCTTGCAGGCGTGAGGATCGTCGCGTTGTCGAGTGTGCCTTCGTTTACCAGCGCCGCCGCGAAGCGCGCGAGATCGCCGATAGACGTACGCAGAGCACCATTTTCCACATGCGTCGCATTCATCCCGAGCGGCTGGAAAATACGCTTTGCAAGATAGTCTGCCTCAGAACCGCCGGACGCCTTTTCGACCACGCGACGGGTCAAACTCTCATCGCCATGCGGAATGAGCTGAGGCAAAGTGAGACCTGAATTCTTTCCGTCGACCAGCGCACCGATATTCTGGCCGGGTTTAAGCCGGCCGCTTTCCACGAGCTGTAGAATGGCCACGGTCTGAAACAGACGCCCTATTCCGGCGGCAGGAAACTTCGTTGCGTTGCTGACAGAACCGGTGTCGTTGTCCAGCAGCGGATGATCCCTTTGCACGACCGCTACGCCAATGCCCTGCACCCGTTCGTCGGCCCTCAATCCCCGCAGCAATCCGGAAATGAAATCTCCGGCCTGTTCGGACTTGCTGCGGACCAGCGAAATTGCGCCGACTTCGATATGCGATGTGGGCGCGGCAATGGGAGGCAGGTCCGTTCCGCTCTGGGCGAGGGCGGGAGCCGTTGAGCCAAGGGAACAGGCGAGGATCAGCGCCGCGGCGTGTGAAATGCGGATTGAGAACAAGTCTCACATGGGAGTCGGCTGCGGCCGGACCCTATCATGGGCGCGCACCCGGGGAATATGATGAAATCATCGCAACCTGGGGTTGGGTTCAATCTGGAGCGCGGAGCCGATAACCGACACCCTGCTCGGTCTGAACGCATTCCGAACGATCGCCGCCTGCCTATCTGCCGGCGTAAGTCCGTTCTCGGGCGGGAGTGCGGCCCGGCTCCGCAGGTGCTGCAACCTGCGGCCGGATCTTTCCTTCGCCCAGCAACAGCAGGATTGGCGCCGAGATGAAGATCGAGGACGATGTTCCAATCACGATGCCGATCAGCAGCGTGATTGCGAATTGCCGGATATCGCCCTGGCTCATCAGCGCCAACGGCAGAATGGCCAGAAATACCGTGCCCGAAGTCGCGATCGTGCGGCTCAAGGTTTCGTTGATGCTGCGGTCGACCAGTTCGCGCAGATTCATGCGCCGGTACAGCCGTAAATTTTCCCGCACCCGGTCATAGACGACCACCTTGTCGTTGATCGAGTAGCCCATGATGGTCAGGATGGCGACAATGCTGGTGGTGTTGAACTGGAATTGCGTCAGCGCGTAAACGCCGCACATCTTGGTGATATCGAGCAGCAGGGTCCCGGTAGCGGCAACACCGAATTGCCACTCGAATCGGAACCAGATGTAGATCAGCATGGCCAGCATCGCGACGCCGAGCGCGGTCAGACCGTTCTGGAAAAGTTCGGAACTGACAGTGGATCCGACCGCGTCGACGCTTTGGATGGCTGTGCCCGGGAAGGCTGTCTGCAGCGTCGTCCGGATCGCGGTGGCAGCATTCTGGTCGGCGACATCGCCGCCGGGCTGTTTCTCAACGCGGATCGCGACATCCTGCGGCGTGCCGAATTGCTGCAGTTCGACGGGACCGAGATTGAGTTTCGTCGTTTGCGCCCGCAGCGCCGCAAAGTCCACCGCTTGCGGCATATGCGCCTGAATCGCAATGCCGCCGCGGAAATCGATGCCGTAATTCAGCCCCGGATAATAGCAGAGGATAAGCGACCCGATGCTGAGTACCGCCGAGGTCGCCAGTCCCGCAAAGCGCCCCTTCATGAAACCAATCGAGGTATCGTCCTTCACAAGGCGCGGACCAAACAGGTTGCGCTGACTGGGCGAGAGCGTCCGCGGCCGCGTCGTGCGATACCAGGTGGCGATCAGCATACGGACGAGCACGATCGAGGTGAACATCGACGTCAGGATGCCGAGGCTGATCGTGATCGCGAAGCCGCGTACCGGCCCCGAACCCGCCAGCCCGTAAAGAATGACCATCTTCAGAAGGGTGGTCATATTGGCGTCGATGATGGTGGACATCGCACGCGTAAAGCCGGTCTGGATGGCGGCGAGCGCGGTCTTGCCCTTTCGCGCCTCTTCGCGGATGCGCTCATTGATCAGCACGTTCGCATCGACCGACATACCGACGGTCAGCAATATGCCGACAATGCCGGGCAAGGTCAGGCTCGCCTGCAACAGCGACAGCGCACCGATCAGCAAAGCCAGGTTCGTGATCATGCCAACCGAGGCGAAGACACCGAACAGGCGGTAGAAAAACAGCATGAACACGATGACCAGCGTGCCGCCGATCGCGCAGGCATAGACGCCGATGCGTATGGCGTCGGCACCCAGGTTGGGACCTACCGTGCGTTCTTCGATCACCTTCAACGGCGCCGGCAACGCGCCGCCGCGCAGCAGAATGGCAAGCTCGTTGGAGGATTCGACGGTAAAATTGCCGCTGATCTGGCCGCTCCCGCCAAGAATTGGTTCGCGAATGACAGGCGCCGAGATCACCCGGTTGTCGAGCACGATGGCAAAGGGCCGGCCGACATTCGCCTTTGTGATGTCGCCGAATTCGCGTGCACCGCGGCTGTCGAACGCGAAATTCACCACGGGCTCGCCGCTGCGCGGGTCGAATCCGGAACTGGCCTGGGTCAGGCGGTCGCCGTCGACGGCGACACGCCGCTGAACCAGATACGGCGTCTGCTGGCCGTTCTTCTCGATTTCGAACAGCAGTTCATCTTCCGGTGGCGCGCGGCCGGGCTGCAGGTCCTCCGGCGGCGCGTTCACATCCACCAGCCGGAAAGTCATCTTGGCGGTGGTTCCCAGCAGCCGCTTCAGCCGGTCCGGATCCTGCACACCGGGCAACTCGACGATGATGCGATCGGAGCCCTGGCGCGCGATGGTCGGTTCACTGACGCCGGTTTGGTCGACACGCCGCCGGATGATCTCGATGGACCGTGTGAGAATATCATCGGTGCGTCCCTGCAGTGCCGCCTGATTGGGGTTCAGCAGCAGCGCTCCGGCGCCGCTTTGTGCGACGGTGTAGTCAGGCGACGTTCCGGTTCCGATGATCGGCTGCAGCACCTTTTGGGCGTCGGCCAGCCGGCTGGCATCGAGAATATGAATATTGATTGAACCGCCGACCACACGAAGGTCGTCGTAGGGAATATGTGCGGTGCGCAGCGCAGCACGGACATTTTCAAGGGTTGTCTGGGCGCGCTCCTTCTCGGCAGCGGCGATATCGACCTGAAGCTGGAGGTAAGTTCCGCCCTTCAGGTCGAGGCCCAGATAGATTTGCTGTCCAAACGGCAGATAGCGCAGCACGCCTGGACCCACGACATTGGGCAGCGCCGCGAAGATGCCAATCAGGACGGCGATGACGATTGCGGCAATTTGCCAGCGCTTATAGATCACGTCTTTCCCCTGCCTGTCGGATCGTTTGAAACATGGATTTGGACAGCATCACGGCCGTTGCGGCGTGCATCCATCGCCCGCGGATGGCGAGGGCGAGGCATTATCTTAGACCTGCCAGCTCGATGACGATACCGAGCAGGATTGCGGCGCAAAGCGCCGCCGCAACCGCTTTTCCGGTCTCATAGAGAATGGAACTTGCAGATGGCAGGCCGTCAACCATCGGGTCTTGCGTGCGGTCTCTGTCGCTCACCAATCCGGCTTCTTCTTCGAAAACGCGCCTGGTCATGTCAGCGCCATTAAGTAAGGCGAAAAACGCCGTTTTCCAAATGTACAACCTGGAAATTACGCCATCGTCAGAAAAAATCGAGGCAAATCCGGCCAGGGCGAACCGTGGAACAGTCCCAACTCCTTGTGAATTGATGGCTTAAACAGGCTTTCGGGCGCATTCCGCGCCCGAAAACCATCCGTCGATATCGAAAAATCCGTCAGCCCAGCGAGTTCCCGTGCGACTCGGCGCGAACCTGGTCCGCCTGGGCGCGCAGATGTTCGGCAAGCTGGGAAACGCTCCCGCCATGCTGTTGCAGGAAGCCGGTGAAATCCGAACGTTCGGACAGTGCCAGCCAGATGCCCTCAACCTGCATGTCGGTGAGGATCGGGCGTCCGTCCGGAGTTTTCCGTACACGGAATGCCACATGGATCGGCTGCTGGCTTGCCCCGCTGGCGCCAGGCGCAGGCGTGACGATCGCGTTCACAATCACGTCGTCGGGCGCCCGCACTTGCGAGCCGGTTACCTTCAGCGTCTGACCGCTGTATTTGCCGAGCCGCGATTCATAAACCGAAACCGCGTAATCCTCGAACGCCTTGTCAAAGGCCTGCACATCCGCCGGCGACGCACTGTTGGCATATTGTCCCAGCGTGAACATCGCGATCCGGTGAAGATCGGTCAGATTCAGCAGAAAACTGCGGAACTGGTCGCGCCGCTCTTCGGCCGACAGCCCCTGATTGTTGAGGATTTGATAGCCGCGATCGACGTTCTGCTGGACGAATGCTTCCGCAGCGTTTCCGCTTTGCGCAAGCGCTGGCTGCGCCGGAGCGGCGATAACGGCGGCGAGCACGGCAACCGCCAGCAATTGCGCCGCAAATACCCGCCACAAAACCGATATTCTGTTCATACCCGCCTCCTGGGTTTCAGGGAATAAACAACATCCAAATGGGCAAACGTGCGCTTGTGAGCCTCGTTCCGAATACCGTTTTCAGGTCGCTCCTCAGAAATTCGGTAAATTCTGCATCGCCGCAGTGCCGCCACTGATCTGGGACTCGCGGTTCTGATGATAAAGACTGCGCACTGTCGCGTAAAAGTCCAGTGACGATTTTTGGATATCGTCCAGCGTCTCGAGGTTGCGCGAGCGAGCATCAACATCGTCCAGCGCGGTGCGGCCAAGCTGCCAGAAAAAGTTCTCCCGCAACGTGATGTAGAAGAACGGGTCGAACGCCCAATCCGTAACATAGCCTGTCGCATCCCGGGCGTTCGTTGGGCCAAGAACAGGAATGAACAAATATGGCCCCTCCCCGACCCCATAGTCTCCAAGGGTGAGGCCGAAGTCATTGGAATGGCGCGCGTATCCGAAGCTCGTCGCAGGATCGAACAACCCGCCGATCCCAATCGTGGAGTTCACGCCGATCCGAAACAGGGTGACTCCTGCCTTATCGACATCGCCCTGCAGCACATCATTCGCGAACACGACCGGCGAACTCAGATTGTCGATGAAATTGCGAACGCTATCGCGCACGCGCTGCGGCAGCGCACGGCCATACGCGACCGCAGCAGGCCTGAGCACCACGCGGTCGAGCTGAAGACTCGCGTCAAATAAAACCCGGTTTTCCTTTTCGAACGGGTCGTAAACATCGGTGCCGTCCATCGGCATTCCGGCACACCCCATGAGGACGAGGCATAGCGTGACCGCAGCGTTCAGGCGGAGAGGCAGACTCATGTTGGAAATGCATTCCCGGCAAAGCTTCCGTCAATATACGAGCGGAAGCGAAAGAATATGCCGGAATTTTTAATCGAAATGGCTGGAACCATGTTTTGACATGCCACTTTTGAAAGTCTATAAAGACATAAAGATATCTTTATATCAACGAACCAGATGGGTCCCTTACTCACTATGCTGCGCGCCGCAGGCGATCCGACTCGATTGCGCCTGCTGCTCCTGCTCGCCAAGGCCGAGCTAACCGTCAGTGAAATCACCGCCATCATCGGTCAAAGTCAACCTCGTATCAGCCGGCATTTGAAGCTGTTGTGCGATGCCGGCCTGCTGGAGCGAATCAAGGAGGGCGCCTGGGTATTTTACCGCGGCAGCGAACACCGTGAAGCCGCTCAATTGACCAGGCTTCTCTCGCAACTTGCGGGGGCCGGGGATGATGCCGAACTCAAGAGCGATCTCGGACGGCTGAGGCAGGTTCGCGAAGAACGGGCGCGACAGGCCGCGAGCTACTTTGCCGCCAATGCCGCGCAATGGGAGAAAATCCGCGCGCTCCATGTGCCTGAAAGCGAGGTTGAAACCGCGATTGTCGGGCTGCTGCGGCGGACACCGCTCGATTCCGTACTGGATGCCGGCACGGGCACCGCGCGAATCCTGGAGTTGCTCTCGCCATATATCCGGCGCGGTATTGGCATCGACAGCAGCCCGGAAATGCTCACCATCGCACGCGACCGGCTGGCAAAAGCTGGAATCGCCAACTGCCAGGTCCGCCGCGGTGACGTTTACCGTCTTCCCTTCGCCGATGGCAGCCCGCGCGATGGCTTTGATGCCGTCATCTTCCATCAGGTGCTGCATTTCCTCGATGACCCGCTCGCGGCCATTGGCGAAGCGGCTCGCGTGCTGCGCGCCGGCGGGCGCATTCTGATCGTCGATTTTGCCCCACATGAACTCGAGTTCCTTCGCAGCGATTTCGCCCATCGACGGCTCGGTTTTTCCGGCGCCGAAGTGGAAAGCTGGTTCCGGCCGTCCGGGCTGAACGGAATAGCGAGCGAAACTTTCGCGCCGCCGAGACATCAGGCGCTGAGCGTCGTCATCTGGCTGGGTGAGCGGATGGCGGCCACTCAGAGCAGCACAACAGAGGCCGCAGCGTGAGCCTGAAAACTCTTGCCGAACAGAAAACCGAATCCGCGGTGTCGTTCGAGTTTTTCCCGCCCAGGACCCGGGAAATGGAAACCCAGTTGTGGAACGCAATTGGACGGTTGGCGCCGCTGCGTCCCCGATTTGTCTCGGTAACCTACGGCGCCGGCGGCTCAACGCGCGACCGCACCCATGCCACGGTGAAAAGGATCATCGACGAGACCGGCTTGAAACCCGCGGCGCATCTCACCTGTGTCGGCGCGCCATGCGAGATCGTCGACAACGTCATCCGCGATTACTGGCAAGCCGGCGTGCGCCACATTGTGGCTTTGCGCGGCGACATGCCCGATCCGGGCCAGGCTTACTGCGCGCATTGCGATGGTTATCAGACCACGGCCGACCTGGTGCGCGGCATTCGTGCGGTGGCGCCATTTGAGATCAGCGTCTCGGCCTATCCCGAAAAACATCCCGACTCGCCGGATCTCGAATGGGATCTCAATGTGCTGAAGACCAAAATCGACGCGGGCGCGACGCGTGCAATCACCCAGTTTGCGTTCGAAACCGCGGTCTATGCGCGGTTCCGGGATCGCGCGCGAAAGTCGGGTATCGACGTTCCCATCGTGCCCGGCCTTATGCCGACAACGAATTTCAAGGGCGTGGTGCGGATGTCCGGACGCTGCGGCACCACTGTTCCGGACTGGTTGCGCGGACTTTATGAAAAACTCGACGACGATCTGGAGAGCCGGAAACTGGTCGCATCGGCGGTGCTGGTTGAACAGGTACGCGAACTGAAAGCGGAAGGTTTCGACCAGTTTCATTTCTACACCCTGAATCAGGCCGAGCTGACTTTTGCCGTGTGCAACATTCTTGGGATCAAACCCGACGCAAAGAAACCGGCGGCAGCATGAACGGCTCCCGCGCATCGCGGCTTGAATGGCTGAATGCCACCGCACGTGAACGCATCGTGCTGCTCGATGGCGCGTGGGGCGTGATGATCCAGAACTACCGGCTGTCGGAAGCGGACTTCCGGGGTGCACGCTTCGCGGATCATCCCCGCGATCTGAAGGGCAATAACGACCTTCTGGTTTTAACCCAGCCGGACATAGTTCGTGAGATCGGCCGCGCCTATCTCGAGGCAGGCGCCGACATCCTCGAGACCAACAGCTTCAATTCCACCGCGATCAGCCAGGCCGATTACGGCATGGAGTCGCGGGTCACGGAGTTGAATGAAACCGCGGCGCGCCTGGCGCGCGAAGTCTGTGATGCCTGGTCCACGCCCGGCCACCCGCGTATTGTGGCCGGCGTATTGGGACCGACCAACCGCACGGCTTCGCTGTCTCCCGACGTCAACGATCCCGGTTTTCGCAACACCGATTTCGACACTCTGTCGCGCAGCTATGCCGGCGCGACGCGAGCGCTGATCCGCGGCGGCGCGGACCTGATCCTGATCGAGACGATCTTCGATACGCTCAACGCGAAGGCCGCCATCTTCGGCGTCGAGGAGGTTTTCGCCGAACTGGGCGAACGGCTTCCGGTGTGGATTTCCGGCACCATTACCGATCTGTCGGGCCGCACGCTGACCGGCCAGACCGTCGAAGCGTTCTGGCATTCGCTGCGCCATGCCTCGCCCTTC
>JAGWSK010000141.1 GCA_028869355.1 Alphaproteobacteria bacterium
CATGAAAAAATACAGTGGCGTGTCGATTCCCGGGCTGAAATAGAAGAAGAACAGGAACCCGCCCAGCACCCAGAGCTGCCGCGACTTCAGTGCGGCCAACAGGCTGGCGAAGCCGAGCTTCATTCCTGCAAGCGAGATCGTGCTCTTGTGCTCATGGATCAGCGTCAGGGTGCAGGCGATCGCGGCGAGCGGCGTGAGGCCGGCGATCAGCGCTGCCGCGTGCAGCGCGTCCAGCGGCGTCAGCCATTGCACGAGCATGCCACCCAGGACGGACGTTGCGACCGCCGCCACATTGAACCATAGCCATTGCTGATTGACGAACCGGCTGCTGGCTCCAAGCTTTTGTCCGTACTCCACCAGAACAGCACCGGAGAGTGTGCTGACGATCGCCATGCCATAGATCGCGATCAGCAGCAGCACCAGAAGGGCATCCGGCGCGCCCGTGGCCATGACCGCGAAATAACCCGCCGCCGCAGCCGCATTGGCAAGCAACAGCCATGACTTCCGGCGATAGCCGAACAGCGGAACGAAATCCGAAACGATCCCGTAAAGCGGTTTGAAAAACCAGGGCAGGTTGAACACCGTGAGAAAGGCGGTGATCTGCACCGCGGTCCAGCCGTGCACCTGTTTCAGATAAAAATTCAGCGGCTGGGCGATCAGTCCGTCGCTCTGGCAAATCCCTTCGGCGAGATAAACCGCGGCGAAAAACAGCATGAGCCGCTTTGTGCCGTTCCGTTCGGCACCGCGAGCAAGCGCTGGCGCAGCGGCAATTTCGCTCATCATTGCCGAAACTGCCGGACGAGCGGCTATTTGGCAAATGGGCCGAGTTTGCTTGCTATTGGCCCGATAGGGGAATCTGGATCGTCACGCGGTCTTCGTTGCCAACCGTTCGGGTGATGTGGCCCTTACCGGTGAGGTCTTCGGCCAATTCGATGTTCCCGGGGCCCACTTCGATCTTCTTTCCGCCCATCAGTTCGATCTCACCGTGGCCACTTATTGTGACCACATATTGACGCCGAGGCGCAGTGTGCCAGTCGGCGACACGGCCGGGCGGCGCACGATGGATTTCCGCACCGGAATTCGCCATCAATCTGTAAACGTCGTTGCCGCCAGCCGGTGCGAACTTCGCTTCAATTTCTTCCGAATGGGTCTGTCCGTCAGGTCCAGTATAGAGCCGGGTGATGATGACCTGCTTGTGCTTCTGCGCCGCGCTGTCTGCGCTCTGCGCGGGAATGGCCAGGCACAACCCCAAAAGGCCCATGCCGCCAATCGTTAGCCGTACCATGTTCATTGTCGTCCTCCGTTCCGCCCGATGCAGCCGGTGAGACAGGTGATCGATGGCTGCAGCCGCCGCAAGCATCACCACATCCGGCGAAAAAGTCCATTGTGTCTGCGTCCACGCACATTCTGGATGAGACGAGGAGGACTAAAGGAGGGGGGCAGCTTGTCCGCACCGCGCTTGGACAATTCACTCTAACTGCGGAAAAAATTCTCCCAGTCCTGCAACATGTCGGTCATAACTGCGTATCCGAACGTCACGCACAGCCGGAGACGTTCGATGGACAAGCCATTCCTTACCGACATCCAGACGCTGCGCGACCGCGCGCGGCAGAATCTTGATCAGGGCGCCGTCACCAAGACCTATCAGGGCGACCTCAGCCGGACGATTGACATTCTTCAGGCGGTGCTTGCCACCGAAATTGTCTGCGTGTTGCGCTACACCATGCATTCCATCGCTGCGCAGGGGATCTCCAGCGAAGGGGTGAAAGAGGAATTTGCCCAGCACGCGAAGGAGGAACAGCAGCACATGAAGATGGTGGCCGAGCGCATCAATCAGCTCGGCGGCAAACCGAACTTCAATCCCGAAGGGCTCGCCAGCCGTTCCGCGTCGGAATATTCCGAAGGCGGCAATCTCGTGGAAATGATCCGGGAAAACCTGGTCGCGGAACGCATCGCCGTCGATCACTATCGCGAACTGATCCGCTATTTCGAAAACCACGATCCCGCGACCCGGATCATGCTGGAGCGGATATTGGCCGTCGAGGAAGAACACGCCAACGACATGCATGATCTCCTCGTCGCACATGAGGGCCGCCCGCCGCTCGAACGCTGATCAATCAGACCTCGCCTGCGGCGGCCCGATCGGCAAACCAGATCAGTTCACCTTGCGGCTGCACCCTTGCGGCGGGCACATCGCTTTGGCCGGAGCGAATCGCGCGGAACATTGCCGCCTTCGCCTCGCCCTGCACCAGAAACGCCACGTACCGGCTGCTTTCGATCGCTGGATAAGTGAGCGTGATTCGGGCTTCAGGCCGCCCGTGCGCGACCGCCGCAACCCAATGGTTTCGCTCCTGCAATACCGGTTCGCCAGGAATCAACGAGGCCGTGTGACCATCATCTCCCATGCCCAGCAGCACGACATCGAACAGCGGTCGCTTTGGATTAAGTGAATCCTGCCCGTAGATTTGCTTGAGCGTCGTTTCGTATTGCGCGGCCGCGGCGTCAGGGGCTCCATTTGTGGGAACCGGAAAGATGTTTTCGCGCGGAACCGGAACGCGAGACAGCATCGCTTCCCATGCCATCCGGTAATTGCTGTCCGGATCATCGTGGGGCACGAATCGCTCATCGCCCCAGAACCAGAGAATCCTGTCCCACGGCACGCGGTCGCGAAATTCGGTGGATGCCAGCAATTCATAAGCGCGCCTGGGCGTCGATCCGCCGGACAGCACAACCCTGAATCGTTGATTTGAGTTGGTCCCAAGCTGCGTAAGCCATTCCGCGACCCGGTGTGCTAGCGCCCCGGCATCTGTGGCGACTTCGACTCGCCCGTGAAAACTTGTCATGAGGAAACCGCCCGGTTGAGATTTTCCGCGCAAGGGCCGGTAATATAGGCTAAACTTCCGCACATATGCGCAACCGGGTATTGGACATGGCCATGCTGGGGACGATCAGAATAGTGGCGTTGACAGGGTTCGTCATTCTGGCGGCCGCCTCCGCGCATGCCCAAGGCTGGTACAATTACAATATTCCCGCTGCGCCAGATCCCGCGAATGCTCAATCCCAATCGAACCCGATCAGCTTTACCGATTACTTTTCCGGTCCGGGCGGCGGACTCTATTCCACATCCGTGCACGGGTATTCGACCAATCTCGGGGACGGGATGTCGGTCAGCGTGGTGAGCATGGTTTCCAACGGACCTGCGGGCGTAATGTCCGGCCTTTCGGGCAGCAGTCTGGTTCCCGGTTTTCCCGGTAGCATCGCCACCAACTATGCCGGTGGCCTCAATCTTGATCCCTCGGTGGGAGTGCCGGCAAGCGTCGCTGGACGCATGTCGTTCAATCTTGGTGGCGGCCTGTCCATGGACTTCCTTGGCGCAATGTCGAGAGGCCCAGGAAGTGGATTTTATTCCAGCCCGTTCAGCCCGTTCAGTAGCGGCTACTCCAGCATGGTCGGCACAGGCTTTACGATGAATTTCGGGCGCGGCGGCTCGTTGAGCCTGATTGGCAGCGTGTCGCGCAGCTACGGTCCGTGCGGCGGCTTCGCATTCGCCTGCCGCTGACCCCGATATTTCTGCTTACGCCCGCTGACTGATTCCGCTGAATCCGCTATCCTTCCCGGTCACGGGATGGCGCGAATTCATCGCACCGATGGAGGGAGATCGTCATGAGGACCATGTCGAAATTCATTGCCTTCACAGCGGCTGTCTGCCTGGCTGCGCTCGCTTCCGGCGGTCCGGCGCTCGCGGGTGAAATCATGGTCGTCGCCGGAGGCGGCCCACTGCCCGATGTCATGGGCACGCTGCTTCCGATGTTTGAAAAAGCGACCGGCAACAAGGTGAACTTCGCCTCCAAAGGCGCGCCTGCGATTATTGCCGACCTCAAATCCGGCGCCGCGGATCTGGTCATCACCAATACTGAGGACGTGGCCAACCTCGCGAAGAGCGGCGATGTGGCGGCCAATGGCCAAACCCTGCTGATGATTTCGAAAGTGGGAATCGCGGTGAAGGCCGGCGCGCCCAAGCCGGATGTCAGCACACCC
>JAGWSK010000142.1 GCA_028869355.1 Alphaproteobacteria bacterium
ACCTTCGCCGCTGCGGCAGCAGCGGTGGCGAATGGCGGAACACTGATTCACCCGACATTTCTCAGGCATCCTGAAGTTCAGCACGGCGAACGCGTGATCTCGGAACAGACCAGCCGGACCATGCGCCAATTGCTACGGCTCGTGGTGACCAATGGCACGGGCACCAAAGCCGATGTGCCGGGTTATGATGTGGGCGGAAAGACCGGAACGGCTGAGAAGGCCGAAAACGGCTCCTACGCCCATCATCTTCTGATTTCGTCGTTCTGCGGTGTGTTTCCGATCGATGATCCGCAATTCCTCGTCTTCCTCATGCTCGACGAACCGCATGGGAATAAGGAAAGCGGCGGCTTTGCCACCGGTGGCGAAACGGCCGCGCCTGCTGTGGGCCGCATCATCGCCCGGATTGCGCCGCTGCTGGGCGTGGCACGCCGGGATACCTATGTCGCGGCAAATCCCTGACTTCTTCACATTGGGACCACATTCGACAGCGAGTTTGGCACGATTGAGTTTTGGCGGCGCCGGTGACGGAAGGGGCTAGGCAATTTCACGGAATCGCGGCGGACAGCCGGGAGATTCGGCCCGGCTTCCTGTTTGCTGCGCTGAGCGGCAGCCGGACCAGCGGCGCACAGTTCATTGAGGATGCGGTCAAACGCGGAGCGGTGGCCGTCCTTGGCAGCCCCGATCTGGCAGATACGGTGAAAGCGCTGGGGGTGAAATTTTTCCCCGCCGCCAATCCGCGCCAGCGCCTCGCCCGTATCGCGGCCGATTTCTATGGGGCCCAGCCCCTCACGATTGCTGCGGTCACCGGCACCAACGGCAAGACGTCCGTGGCCGCCTTTGTGCGGCAGATATGGGCCCATCAGGGACTCAAATCGGCGAGTCTGGGCACGGTCGGAATCGATTCTCCGTCGGGCCATGTCTCACTCGGGCACACAACGCCCGATCCGGTGCGGCTGCACGCCGAACTTGCCCGCCTGAAGAGTGAAGGAATCGATCATCTCGCCATCGAGGCATCGAGCCACGGGCTCGATCAGTACCGGCTCGATGGACTCAAAATTGCTGCCGCCGGCTTCACCAACATCACCCGCGACCATCTCGACTATCACAACACTTTCGGAAACTACCTTGCCGCGAAAATGCGGCTGTTTTCGGAATTGCTGCCGGACACGGGTGCTGCGGTGATCAATGCCGATGCCGCGCACGCGGATGAATTCATCAGCGCATCACGCAAACGCAACTTGCGCATTCTGACTGTGGGCCGGCAAGGCACCGGCTTGCGCCTGATCGCGCAATCCCCGCAACCGCGAGGGCAATCACTTACTGTACGTTACCTCGATCGCGAGCACCGTATTTTGCTTCCGCTGGCCGGCGAATTTCAGGCTTCGAATGCGCTGATTGCGGCGGGAATGACATTGGCGACAGGTGATGCGGCCGAAGCGGTGTTTGCCGCGCTGGAGCGCCTGAAAGGCGCGCCCGGACGGTTGGAGCTGGTTGCGCGCACCCGTCAGGGAGCATCGATATTCGTCGATTATGCCCACACGCCGGACGCGATCGAAACGGTGCTGAAGGCGCTACGCCCGCATGTCACCGGAGGTTTGCACATTGTTTTTGGTTGCGGCGGGGATCGCGACAAGGGCAAGCGGCCGCTGATGGCCGCCGCTGCGGCGCGGTTCGCGGATAGCGTTATTGTCACCGACGATAATCCGCGGTCGGAGGATCCCGCGGTGATCCGGAAGGAGGCGCTGGCGGGTGCGCCAGGCGCGCGGGAAATTCCGGGTCGAAGCGAGGCCATTCGCGAAGCCGTTGCTGCTCTCGCGCCCGATGATGCGCTGATCATCGCCGGCAAGGGCCACGAGGATTATCAGATCATTGGTCACGAGGTGCTGCCTTTCTCGGATCGCGTGGAAGCGGCGAAAGCGGCCCGTGCGCTGGGCGGCGAGGCAGTGGAAGAAGCGGCATGAGCGGCGTGACCCTCTGGACCTCGGACGAGGCGGTTCGCGCCACCGGCGGCAGGACCACGGCTGCGTGGAGCGCCACGGGCGTCTCCATCGACACGCGCACGATCATGCCGGGCGATTTATTTGTCGCGCTGCAAGGTGATGCGCGGGACGGGCATGAATTCGTGGGTGCGGCGCTGGGAAAAGGCGCCGCCGCCGCGCTCGTGAGCCGCATTCCATCGGGCATGCCGGAAACCGCTCCGCGGCTCGTTGTCGAGGACACTTTGCGGGGGCTGGAATCGCTCGGTCGCGCCGCGCGACAGCGTAGTCAGGCGCGCATCATCGCGGTCACCGGCAGTGCCGGCAAAACCACGACCAAGGAAATGCTGCGCATGATGCTGGCGCGTGAGGGTGGTGTCGCTGCATCCGCTGCGTCCTACAACAACCATTGGGGCGTGCCGCTGAGTCTCGCGCGGATGCCGCGCGAGACATCATTTGGAATATTTGAGATCGGCATGAACCATGCCGGTGAGATCAGAAATCTCGTTCGTCACGTCAGGCCGCATATTGCCGTGATCACCACGGTTGCGGCGGCCCATCTCGAATTCTTCGGTACGGTCGAAGCGATCGCCGATGCCAAGGCAGAGATTCTCGAAGGCATCGAGCCCGGAGGCGCCTGTGTTCTTCCGGCGGACAATGCTCAATTTGGACGCCTGAAGCGGCGCGCCGAAGAACTGAAGATCAAGACCATTGTCTCCTTCGGTTCAGCGGACAGTGCCGAAGCCCGATTGATCTCGCTGAAACCCGCCGAGGGCGGTCACCAAGTCGCCGCGAAGCTTTTCGGCCGCGACATTGAATTCCGGATCGGGGCGCCCGGCCGCCATCTGGCGATGAATGCATTGGCTGCCCTTGCTGCTGTCGCGCTGGTAGGCGGTGGCATAGACGGTTCCGCCGCCGA
>JAGWSK010000020.1 GCA_028869355.1 Alphaproteobacteria bacterium
GAAGCAAATCGCCACAGGCGATTTGCAGCCCGAGCGGCGGCGCGCCCGCGCTTGCGCTTTTTGCAAGCGCGTCCCCGCCTTCGCTGAAAGCTACGGCGGGCGAGCAAGTGCTAAACTCGGCCACCGAAGCTTTGGCGAAGGTGGCTGGCGCGCCGGGTGAGGGGATTTAAGCAAGCTGATGATCGGACTTAAATCGATGCCGCTCTAGTGATCTTTACGGCCGCGACTGGGCCCCGGAACCATCAGTCAGCGGACCGCGACCGCGATTGGATCTCTGGACGAACAGGAGCCGACGATGATCCCATTTGCCTGTTCGGCACTGTATTGCTGAAGATTGACGGAGTACGAACCTCCGGCAGCTCTGCAACGTGCGGCTGCCTGCATGACCAGATCTTTGACCGGATGCGCGCATCCGGACAACATCAGCACCGGGCAGAGGATCAGCGCAAAACGGGAAACGGCGAGCTTCATGGATTTACCGTTCGATAACAATTTCTTTGCGGGCTCCTGGCGGCTGCAACAGCCTGACTCATTGCCGGAATTAGAACCGCGCCGCACTCATAGTGGCACGTAACGGCTACCAATTCGTTAAGTTGTGGATCGAAGTCAGCGGCGCATTGTGGCAAATCTGAATTAGATGCGGCTGGAGAATATCCGTAAACAGACTATTTCAGTTACATCCGGCGTTATATGTCTTCAACCGGCTTTGGCCGCACGGCGGATGGCGCGGAGAGTGAGAGCCACGAGGACAACACCGGCGGCCGTTACGACTACGTCGAACGCGCCAATCACGGCAATAACCATGCCCCAGAACGCAATTTGCTTTTGTGCATCAAGATTCGCGTCGGCGCGGCGATTTTCCCCGGGCGAATTGCGGCCGGCGTTTGCCGCTTCGAGCGCCCTGGCGATGCGATCCAGGTCTGCCTGTACGCCCGGCGCAAGCGTTGGGGCCGGGTTTTCCTGTATGGCGCCTGCATTTGGCGGAACGGCAGCCCGCTGTGGCGGGGGTGGCAGCGATATTGCGCCCATGCATAGTGCGCATGTCAGCCAGACCACGATTCCCCGTGCAGCTGTACGGTATGGCAGACGATGGCGATCACGTTGGCGCATGATGCGCTCCATTAGAGCGGAATGATTTCAAGTCGAATCACTCACTCTACCTCCACCTTGTGGGGAGGTCGAAATTCCGTATGAGCCGGAGCGGCGCAGCCGCGAAGCCCCGGACTTGATCCGGGGAAATTTCGGGTGGGGGTGCGGCAATGGTCCGGCTGCGCAACGTGCCGTCAGGGATGGCCCCCGTACCGATCGCTTGCTCCGCCGGAGCAGATGAGAAAATGAGTTTTATCGGCTGGGCATCGGGCGCCCGCCATCACCGAGCAATGAAAATGCCCCCCAATAATAGGGGTGCGAGTATCGCGCATCATTCATGAGGGTTGTTTGCGCGCGGCGCATCGCATCTCCCTCGGTTTCACTCTGCCCGCTGAAGATGGCCGCCATGAGTGCGGCCGTGGCTGCCCGATCGACTTCCCATTGTGAGACGATCAGACCGCGGCTTCCGGCATAGATGAAATCGCGCGCGAGTCCACCCAACGCTTCGCCTGATCCGGTCAGGCCGGTGCGGTCTGCAGTCGCCGCTCCTGCACCGCCGGTATTGCAGGCTGCGAGCACAACAAGATCGGCATCGAGATGCAATTGCAGGATTTCGGAAGCATCGAGAAATGCGTCCGATTGACCCTGTCCAAGCGATGTGACCAACGCCGGTTCGGGCAGGCAGTCTTCCTGGGTCGGCAACAGCCCGTGGGTGCCGAAAAACACCACCTTGTAATTGTCCAGGTCCTTGCGGGCCAACAGGCCGGTATCGGTAAACGCCGGTCCAAGCACGACATCCTGCGGCCGCGCATCCATTCGCATGGCCACGGCGCGGATCATGTCTTCCATTTTGGTCGGTGGGAAGCCGGTGGTCATCGCGACACGGATCTGTTCGCAGGCGGGCGTATTGGTGCCGTTGGCGGGATCGGCGACCAGCCGGAACATGCGGGGATCGCGCGTGGTCGACAGATCAGGGTCACCGAAGGCGATCAAGCTGTATTGGGCTTTCGAGGCCGCGAAGTTCCGGGTCTGGAGAAAGGCGGATGGCGAAACGGCGAGTGTGACGCTGGTGTTTCGGCCGAGCCAGGCGACGTTCTGATACAGATCGAGGGTGAACTCGCCGCGCTGGAATCGCGTCACGCGGTTTTGGAATTCCGTCACGCTGCCGTCGTCCGTGACCAGAACCGCGACGGGAAGGCTGATGAGAGCACCATCAGGGTCGTAGATGAGATGCCGTACCGCCGGCATCAGCTCCTGAATGGGTCCGAATACGGTGGTGTACAGACGATGCGCTGCCGCCACGTCAAATCGCGGCAAGGCGCCGGTTGTGTCGAACGGCCGGCGGAGCTGCGTGACCGCCTGCGTGGCCGCTGAACGGCTGAGCGGAATGGCAAATATGCGGACGTCGGTTTTCGATACGGCAATCGCGTAACCGCCGCGGTCGAGCAGGATGTTCTTAACGTAGAGTTCGCCCGGATTGAGCGCGGCCTGCATCTGATCCAGTGTGACGGAGGTGGCGAGCAACTGGCCATAGCGCGGGTTTGCGGTGATCAGGTTTTGCTGGTCCGCGGCGAGCTGATCCTGCAACTGTTTGAGTTCCGCCTGATCTGCATCGTGTTCGGCCTGCGGGTAATTGCCGGACTCCTGACGCCGCTGGATTTCCGAGGCTTTGATCGCGATGTCGCGTTGGGATTCTTCCAGCGCGCGGGCGGCGCTGGCGCCGGCGCCGCCGCTCTGGTTCAGCCGTTCGGCGAGGCGCGCAATGGTTTGCGCGGTTGCCTCGGTGACGATCGACTGGAGGGCGTCGAAATAGCGGCTTTGATAATCGCGGGTGCGCGCCGGATCGGCCTGCACGCGCGCGAGCAGGAGGTCAAAATAGGCCGCCGTCGCATCGGCGGAGTTGCCGACAGTGCCGCGCGATTGGCGGAAGCGGTCCAGACCTGCGCCAAAATCCGACAGCGCCTGATCGACATTGCCGGCCTGAGCTTCGGCGCGGGCCAATTCGACATAGAGACGCGCTTCCGGCGGCGTGCCGGCGAGATTGGTGCCCTGAAGTGCCGCGATGGCATCGCGCAACCGCTTCAGCCCCATATCCGGTTGGCGGTCCTGAAATTCGACCGCGGCCAGTTGCCGGTACACCTCGGCGCGTTGCCAGGCGAGCGAAATCGGCAGTTTGGTTGCGGTCAGCAGGCGATCCGCCTGCTCCAGATTCTGCCGCGCACCGGCGAGATCGCCCTGTGCCGCGCGCGCGATTCCGAGCGCATAATAGCTTTCGGCATTTTGCGCCTGCAACCGTTGCTGGGGCGATACGATTTCCGTCTGGAACGAACCGCCCTGGTTGAGCTGTGCTGCAAGAGCCGCCGAAATCACCGGCGCGCCGGCGGCGTCGCTCTGAACCACCGGGGCCTGTGCCATGCCGGTATCCGATGGCACGAGTTGCCCGCGGATGTCGATCGCCTGTTTGGCGGCCTGTTCGGCCTCGGCGTATTTCTTCTGGTTGATCAGATGCAACGCGCGGTAGGTGAGCGCCTCGGCATCCATCTGCGGATCATTGAGGGCCCGAATCGCTTGCTGTGCGTCTGCCAGGCGCGCATCGGCATCGGTGAACCGGCCCTCGTTCGAGACATTAAGAGCCCAGATGAGCTGGGCCTCGGCGCGGTCGCGCGGTGAGGCGGCGGAATCCGTAGCCAGGATTCGGAAATCCTGTTCGGCGGTGCCGAAGATCCAGCCCTGATTGAGCACGTAAGCGCGCTGGCGCAGGAAAGCGGGAGAATTTTGCGCCGCCGCAGCAGCGGCGGCGAGGCTGGCCGAGGCATCGGCGGAGACGGCGCTGGCCGACACTTGCGTCACGGTGGCCGGCGGAGGTTGCTCCCCGGCCGCGACTTTCAGTCCGGTTTGGAGCGCGTCGGAGAGGGCGCTCATGCCTTCCGCGACGATCAAACCGCCGTCACTGTATTGATACACCGTGTACGGCGCTTTCCCGATGGTTGTCTGACACTCTGATGCGGTCGCTCCGCGCAGCCCGGAGATGTTCTCCGCCTTTGCCGCCTGGCAGGTGGCGCGCTTGCTGAGCGCATCACGCCATGTCGGCGGTTCGTTTCCCGCCGAACCCGGGAAGACATAGATGTAACCCAGCGGCGTATCCGACCAGCCGCGGCAATTGATGGCCCATGCCCGCGCCCTCGGAATCTGCGCCGCCGGATCGCTGTTCGACGGCACGGCCTCGCAGATCGCGCCCGACATGCTCTGGCCGAGCGGAAAGTTTACCCAGGATACGGCGAATGCGTCCGTGGACAGACAGGCGAGCGCGGCCGCACACACCGCTGCACCGGACATAACCAACCGGGAAATATTTGAATTGCTGGTTTTCATGGCTGCACCGTTTCGTCGTTGCCGCTGGCGGTGAGTGTCGGATCGTTCTGATCGACCTGATCCGACGCGCTGATGATCAGTACCTGCGTCAGACGCGTGGGATCAACATTGAGGAAGGTGAACGGGAAGATGGTGCAGGCGCCGGCAGTGCCGACGACGCAACCATTGACGCGGTAATAAGTGGACTGCGGCAGACCCTTGCCCTGCAGCACGAAACCCGAAGACGCGACTGAGGTGCTGGTAAGGTTGGCGCCTCCGGCCGGCCCGACTGTCGCGAACAGGTCGAGGATCAGGGGCGGCGGGGGCGACCCGGATATGGCATTAATAATGATGCCACCACCATTGCCTGACGGGGTGAGGCGAATTCCGTCCGGCGAGTTGAGCGTGCCCGTGTTCTGCTGCTCGACACCGGTATTCGGGCCAAGATTGAATGTGATGTTGCTGCCGTTGATCAGGACCTGATGTTGCGGGGTTAGCGCGTTCTGGGCCTGACTCAGCTGATTGACGACGGTCTGCACGCCGGCCGCATTGGTCTTGTTTTGCGCGAACGCATTTTCCATCTGGGTGATGAAAGCGCTGTTGCCGATCAGAATGTCGCCGGCATGCACCGTAAGATTGACGTTGCCGCCGCTGATTTCGCTGGTGCTGCCCAGCGTCGATGAATTTCCGATGATGATATTACCGGCTGCATCAACCGACACGGTGCCGGAGGTGATCTGGCTGCCGTCGATGACCGTGACGTTCTGACCGGCTTTTATGCTCACGCTTTGCGTCCCGGTTCTCGCGCCGGCATTGATCAGTGCCGTCTTGGCGAGGGAAACATCGCTGCTCGTGCCGTTTGCCGTCACCGAAACCCCACCGGAGCTGGTGTTGATCGACGAGGCGATGGTCGTTGTCCCCGTCGACGTCGTGCTGAGGCTGCCGGCCGTGATTGTACCACTGGTCTGGCTGATAGTACCGTCCACATTGAGCGTTATCGCCTGACCCGGCACGTTCAGGGTGCCGACGATCGCAAGCCCCGGATCGTCGGAAATCGACACCGGGCCAGTGGCGCTGATGTTGCCCAGGGCCCCGATCTGATTATTGGCATTTGAGAAATCCAGCGCGCCGGTCACCGAAGCGTTTATCGTTGTGGCTTTGATGATCGCCGCATTGGCAGCGATGCTGCCCCCGGTATCATTCAGGGTCAGGGTCTGGCCCGATGCATCGATCGTGCCCGCCAGTGTCAATGAAGTTCCATCGGTGACGCTGAGCGGCCCAGACGGGTTGCTGAAGGCGCCGAATGTCGCGATGGCATTATTCGCATTGGTGAAGCTTGCCGTGCCTGCGCTCGAACCCGTCAGCGTGCCCGCCTTGATTGCACCGCCGCTGGCGTCAACGCCGCCCGCGGTCTCATTCAAGCTCAACGTCTGACCGGATGCATCAATTGTGCCTGCAACCGTGAGCGACGGTGCGTTGTCGCTCAAAGTGAGCGTACCCCCGGTGTTGCTGAAGCTGCCCAGCGTACCGATCAGATTGCTGGCATTCGAGAAGTTGCCTGCGCCTGCGGTCGCGCCCGTCAGGGTGGCCGCTTTCACTGC
>JAGWSK010000143.1 GCA_028869355.1 Alphaproteobacteria bacterium
ACGCCCTGATCTTTTGCGACCTGGCGAATGTTATTGCCGTAATCGAAAACGGCCACACCCTGACTCGCAAAGCCGAGCATCGCGCGAACATGAGTCGCAATGGATTTGGCCGCCGCCTGTGCGACGCCGGCTGGATCGCTCAGCCGCCTGGATTCCCATTCCGCAACCGTCCAGCCCTGCGGCAGATAACCATTGGCGAGATCATGCGCGCTGGTCTGATCCGTGACCGCATCCGGCCGAACGCCGCGGCGCAAAAGCTCGGGCAGGATTTCTGCGGCATTTCCGAGCAGGCCGACGGAAATCGGCGTGCGGGATTTTGTCGCCTGCGCAATGAGGCTGAGCGCTTCGTCGAGCTTATCCGTCGATCTGTCCAGATATCCCGTCTGCAGGCGCCGTTCGATGCGCGACGGCTGGCATTCGATCGCCAGCATCGACGCGCCCGCCATGGTGGCAGCCAATGGCTGCGCCCCGCCCATGCCGCCAAGGCCTGCCGTCAGAATCCATCTGCCGGCAAGATCGCCGCCATAATGCTGGCGGCCCATTTCGGCGAATGTTTCATAGGTCCCCTGAACGATGCCCTGACTGCCGATATAGATCCACGAGCCTGCCGTCATTTGGCCGAACATCATCAGCCCCTTGCGATCGAGCTCGTGAAACTGCTCCCACGTGGCCCATTTCGGCACCAGGTTGGAATTGGCGATCAGCACGCGCGGCGCATCGGTGTGCGTCCTGAATATGCCGACGGGTTTGCCCGACTGGATGAGCAGCGTCTCGTCCGGCTCCAGCGCACGCAATGATTCCACAATGCGGTCGAAGGCCTGCCAATTGCGCGCCGCTTTGCCGATACCGCCATAGACCACAAGGTCCTGTGGCCGCTCTGCGACCTCGGGATCGAGATTGTTCATCAGCATCCGGAGCGCCGCCTCCGCGCCCCAGCTTTTGCAGCTCATTTTCGGACCGCGCGGACTTCGTATGACTCGGATGTTTTTCAGCTCTGTCATGTCGTCACTCACACAGAACGGCCACGAAGATACCGTTCTCGAAGAAGTGGTGCTCCCATCCAGTAAGCCAGCTCCGCGGGGTTCGATATCTTCCACACCGCCAAATCCGCGGACTTCCCCGCTTCCAGCGTCCCCGTCTCCGCCTGCAAACCAAGCGCCGCGGCCGCATTGCGCGTCATCCCGGCCAGCGCCTCTTCCGGCGTCAAACCGAAACTCGTGCAGGCCATATTCATTGCCATCAGCGGCGAGAGAACAGGTGATGTGCCCGGATTGCAGTCGGTGGCGACCGCGATGCGCACACCGGCCTTGCGCAGCGCCGGGATTGGCGGCTTCCTTCCCGCTCCGAGAAAATACCACGCGCAGGGCAAAAGCACGGCAACCGTGCCCGCCGCGGCCATCGCCGCGATCCCTTCATCGCTGACATGTTCAAGGTGATCGGCCGAAAGCGCCCGGTATTTCCCGGCAAGCGCTGCAGCGCCTTGATCCGACAATTGGCCGGCATGCATCTTCACCGCAAGCTCATGCGCCATCGCCGCCGCAAAAATGCGTTCGGCCTCGGCAACCGTAAAGGCGATCGTGTCGCAGAACACATCGACGGCATCCGCGAGCCTGTCGCGTGCGACCGTGGGTATCATCTCGTGGCAAACCAGATCGACGTACCGGGCGCGGTTGTTTTGGTATTCGGGCGGCACGACATGAGCGCCGAGCAATGTCCGCATGACACGGACATGGGCTTTTTCTCCGGCCGCTGCAGCGGCGCGCAGGATCTTGCATTCGGTCTGAACGTCGAGGCCGTAGCCGGATTTGATCTCGGCGGTTGTGACACCCGCGCCTGCAAGCGCCGCAGCGCGCTGGGCAGCAGACTCGGCTAGCTCCGCTTCGCTCGCGGCGCGCGTTGCGTGGACGGTAGAAACTATCCCACCGCCTTTTGCGGCAATCTCTTCATAACTGGCGCCGGCCAGGCGGGCTTCCCACTCCCTTGCCCGATTGCCGCCGAACACCAGATGCGTGTGACAGTCGATCAGACCCGGCGTGACAAGCGCATCGTCGAGCCGATGTGTTTCACGGGCAGGCGCCTGCGGCAAGTCGCGTGCCTTTCCGATCCAGGCAATGCGCTCGCCGTCAATCGCGATCGCAGCGCCGCGGATGAGCCCATAGGGCGCACCGCCCGCGGTCATCGTTGCGGCATGGCAATCGGTCAATAGCATGTCCCACATGGTGCTCTTAAATCAGATCGCGACACGCTAAGTTTAACGCCGAATCTGAGCGTTTGGAGCGCGGAGATTTGCATGTCCGATCCCTTTGATCCCACGTCATCGGAAAATCGCCGCTGGCTTTCAGTGGCGGATCTTCTCGGCGGGTTCACGGATGCGAAAATCGGGTTGATAGGCGCGCGCCTGAGCGAAGGCTCCCTGACCGCCGGGCGGTGCGATCTGGCGCCGTCGGCCATTCGCGAGGCCCTGCGCCGCATGAGCACTTACGATGTCGAAACGGGAGCCGATCTCTCGGGCCTGCGGGTATTCGATGCCGGCGATCTCGATCTGGGTTCCCTCTCTCCAGCCGATGCTTTCGAGCCAATCCGTGTTGCGGTCGCGGCGCAAGCCGGTCAGCGCGAATTGACGATTGTGCTGGGAGGCAATAACGCCATCACACGACCGGCTTTTCGCGGACTGGATTCCACGTTGCACAACGCCGGGCTGCTGACGCTCGATGCCCATTTCGACCTGCGCGACACTGACCTCGGGCTGAATAATGGCAATCCGATTCAGGCGCTGCTCGATGACGGACTGCCGGGATCGCATATCTGTCAAATCGGGCTGGCGCCGTTCGCCAATACGCGCAAAGCGCATGAGAAGGCCAAACGTGCCGGGATTGCCGTGCACACTCTCGCCGACTGCCGGGCAAATGGTTTTGTCGCGGTTGTCGATCGCGAACTCCATCGGTTGTCCGGTCTGTGCGATCGCATCTACGTCGATTTCGATATTGATGTCATCGATCGCGGCCGGATGCCGGCAGCGCCCGGGGCGAGACCCGGCGGCATCACAGTGACAGAGTTCTTTGCGGCGGCGCGCAGAATCGGAGCTGCGTCAAACGTCCGCTGTGTTGACTTGACCGAGTTCGATCCGGATTTGGATGGCGGCGCCGTCGGGGCGCTCACCGCCGCACGCTGGTTCGCCGAATTGCTGGCCGGATATTTGTCCCGGAATCGGCCGGGAACATGATCAATTCGAGACTCGGGAAGCTTGGATTCTGACGACGGGTTGAACCGCCAGCAACGCCTTTATCGGCCCACAGCCAGTGCAGGCCTGTAACGCGATATTTTAATCGCGAACCAGGCGGCGATTGCCGCGGTGACTAACAGAATCGCCGGAATCGCCCAATTCATGAGCAAGCCTCTGTCAATGATCGATTCCCTTGGGTTGGTGGCGAGGTACAGAACCCGGACTTTGTCACCGATGCGGTGAGTTGGCGGATTGCTGCCAACTTCATCCCGAAATTCCAGCGCTTTGTTGTCTGCAGTCGTGAATTTGACGACAGGATAATAGCTGGGCCCACTGTTGCCAGTGCCAGAACTCTCGACGAGCCGAACGATCTCGCCTTCGGCACTCATCCCCAGAGTCTCGAGCCGATATACGGTCAGGACTTTGTAGAATCCGGCCGCGGTGAGGCCGATCGCTAAAATGGCCAGCAGACGTACGAGAAATTTTGGGGTTACTGCCGATTTGGAGCGTTGTGACGGCAGTCCAGCATTGGCGGCGATCGTTTCCACAGGCTGGACCTTCGTCGGGTCGATTGTACTGTAATGCTGCCCCCACTGCTCGTGCGAGAGGCGCGTCTGTAGCGATTTGATGATGCGGTATAGCCGCTCGCCGGCATAAATCATAAATCCCGCACCGACGATCCATGTCATCGGGGTGACCGGAAATGCTGTTGCCGCGACGTATCCGAGCCAGAGCCCAAGCACCAGGACCACAAACCCGATCACGCCAAGCAGATGATTATTGCTCTCGCGCGCCTCACCGGGATCGTGGGCCGATACCAGTATGGGAACAGCGCTGCCTGTGCTTTTGCCACTTGCCGTATTCGAACCGGTGTTGGATTTCGCGTCATGGCTGCCGCCGTCAGGGCCGATATATCGATACACAGGGAAATACGCATTGCCTTGGGCGAGAACGCCAACAACAGTGCCGGTAACGCGAAGTGCGTGGAGGCGCCAGTAAAGACTGTTTCCCAGGATCAGGCCGCCAATGCCAAGACAGATCAATGCTCCGGCGAACAAGCCGACCTGATTGTAGGCCGAAATGGCCGAACCAACGAAATTGAACACGGCTGTGTCTCCGGCCCGTGGCGGCCGTATCAGATTACCTGCCCCCGGTTACTGCGCCGTGAAGACTCATCGGTCAGCGCCGCCGGGCAGATTTCGGCTAACAACCTGTTTTTATGCGGGCCCGGAACCTTAAAAGGGTTCGTTTTGGTCGCAAACCGCTGTCTACTGACGGAAAATCCGCACAATCAGGTGCGAAGTTCTGCCGGATTTGCCGCGACGCCCCGCCGGAGGCAGGCTATAATTCTCGAAACCCGGGGATGGCCATGAGAGCTGCTGTTATACTCGTGACGCTTTTGATTTCGGCCACCGCGCTTCCGGCCCGTGCGGCGATGCAACCGGTCGGCTCGGTTCTTCTGTTGCCGGTCAGCACGGGTACCGCTGTACCCTACACCAATCTGCGCGGCGACATCCTTGCACTCACAGCGCGTGGGAACGCGGATGTAGGATGCCATGCGGTTATCGCGACATTCTCGGATGGCAGCTATGCTGAAATTTTCCACGGCGTGCTTCCTCCCGATGAGCTGTTCAAGGTGTACCTGCCGGGAGGCGTTCGCGATATCGCGCGCATCGATTTCAACTGCCTGTCGATCGATCGCGGGCGCGCGATCATTGATATCGACGCCAACGTGGTGCCGGAC
>JAGWSK010000144.1 GCA_028869355.1 Alphaproteobacteria bacterium
CGCCGCCGGGCCAGCAGCGCTCGCGTGCCGTGAAGGGAATTTTTCCCGCCAGTACGTCGTCATTCACTTTTTTCATCCGCTCCTTGACCCAGGGCTGAAGCACGGGATTGTTCAGCTCGGCGACCCGGAACGTCGATTGTCCCAGCGTGCCAAGGTTTGGCGAATAGGGATGGGCAGGATCCGACACGACTGGACCGGGACCGCTCGGCGGCGGCATGAATTCGTCACCCGCCCGTTGCGCGGGTACCCAGGCGGTCGTGCTGTTCGGCGCGAAATTCGGCGTCCTCTTGCTGTCGGCGCCACGTGCAGGATCACCCGCAACGGCAATGCAAGTCAGCGCAGATGCCAAAAGTACGGGAAATGCGTTTGACGTCGGGAGCCGCGGCACGGTGGTTTCTCCTGCTGGCGTAGCGGCTGAATTTTACGCGAGATAGTCCGCAAATGAAAACGGCGGGCCCCGCAGCGTTTTCCGCCGATCCGCCTGCGCTGAAAGCTCCGGGGGATCGGCGTAGAAAACGCGCCAATTAGAAAAGTCGAGGGCACTTTTGCGATTCAAAGAAATCGCAAAAGTGCCCGGGGGCCTGCCGTTTTCTTTAAGTCTGATATTTACCGATCAGGTCCGCAGATATTTGTTGAACCAATCGATCGTATGCTGCCAAGCCTCGGTCGCTGCGGCCTTGTCGTAACGTGGGGTCGTATCGTTGTGGAAGCCGTGGTTGGCCCCCGGATAGACATGGCCCTCATGCGGGACGCCGGCCGCCGTCAGTTCGGTGTCGAACGCTTTCCAGCCCGAAGTAATCCGGGTGTCCAGCGCACCGTATTGCGCATTCAGCGGCGCTTTGATCTTGGCAGCATCGGCTGCCGTCGGTTGGCCGCCATAGAACGGTACCGCAGCCGAAAGCTCTGAGCCGAGATGGACGGCGATCTGATTGACCACACCGCCGCCGAAGCAGAAGCCGACCGCACCGAGTTTGCCATTGCTTTCCGGGCGGGATTTGAGCCAGCGCGCCGCCGCGAAGAAATCCTGCATCATCTTATCGCGGTCCACTTTCATGAACAGCGCAGCGCCTTTCTCATCGTCCCCCGGATAACCGCCGACCGAAGTCAGCCCGTCCGGCGCGAGAGCAATGAAATTGGCTGCTGCCAGCCGGCGCGCGACATCTTCGATGTAGAGATTGAGCCCGCGATTCTCGTGCACCACGATCACCACCGGAAGCTTGCCGGTCATGTTAGCCGGATGAACGAAATACGCTTTGATGCTGCCATTGCCCTGCGGCGAAGGAATCGTGACAATTTCGGACTTGATCCGCTTGTCATCCGCCGGCACCTGCACCGCCCAGGCATAATTCGGCCGCAAGGCTTCCAGCATCGCTGCAGCGGTCATGCCGCCGACTGCGAATTTCTGAGCCTTGTCGATGAATGCGCGGCGGCTGATCCCGCCATGCACATACTGGTCAAACAGATTGAGGACTTCCTGCGGGAAATCCGATGCTTTCATGCGGTCCATATCGTGCCCTTCCGCTAAGCCAACACACACGGCCGATCATTACCACGCAGGATGGAATGTTTTTTCGGCGGTCACAGGAATGTCATCATAAATCACGAGCCGGCCGATTCCGTACGGCGGCAGGCTTCGAACAGGAACCAGCTCCGCCGTTCCGCCTCGTCGACCCAGACTTCGAGCAGGCTCGCGGTGGCGATATCGCCATGCTCCTCGCACAGCTCATGCGTTTCGCGCATCCGCCCCGCAAGATCGCGATTGTCGTCGCGCAATTCCGCCAGCATATCGAGTGGAGTCACGTACTCCGCGTCGTTGTCGAGCACACGTTGGAGCCTGGAAATTTGTCCGATGGACCGGATCGTCGTGCCGCCGATCTTCCGTACACGCTCGGCAATCGGATCGGAAATCGCGAAAATCTGGTCGGCCTGTTCGTCCAGCAGCAGATGATAATCGCGGAAATGCGGACCCGACATGTGCCAGTGGAAATTCTTGGTTTTCAAGTACAGCGCGTAGATGTCGGCCAACAGCATGTTTAATGCTCCCGACAGCGCGGTAATGGCGTTCGACTGAAAATTGGCCGGTGTCGCCAATGCTGCCGTCCGGCGGCTTCGGGCATCGCTTTTGTCGCTCATCGCTCATCTCCCTTTAATGGAATTGGCTGGATTATGGCCGGATTGACGCCCCAGCGCCGGGCACAGTGCAATCAAATGCGGAATTCGTCCATCAGGAACTTTTGCGGGTGGCATACCAATCAAATTGTCGCCGCAACCAGCACAATTCCGCCCCACTCGGTTCAGTACGGGTTCACTGGCGCGCATTTATTTACCGTCTCGCGATCACGCATCAGACACCAACCGCGTGGTCAGAAGGAGACGTTGATGATTGGTAAAGCTAGTGTTTTCGCCTTTGCGTTGCTGGCGCCGGGCATTGCGTTTGCCGCCGACTCCGCTGCCACAGCGGCAGCACCGGCAGCGGCGGCGCATGATACGGCGAGTACGGCCACCAACGCAAAATCCGATGCCAAAACCGGCGTAAAGCAAACGGTTGCGAAGGCAAAGACCCACAAAACCAAGGCCGGCGCCGCGGTCCAGAAGAAGGCCGACCAAAAGTCCTGATCGGCTAAGTCCATCCGTGGAGCGCGTGCGGTTTCTGCCGCACGCGCTCTTTTTCATTCGCGCACCGTCGCCTCACTTGCGCGGAGGCCAAAAAATTCGCAGCATTTCCAGATTCCTTCATAGATGCCGAAAAATCGACGATGCAATACCGCAAATTACTCGTTGCCGAACCTGGAAAGCGGCTGTCGCTCAAGAAGATAGATCCCGGCTTCAAGGGCAAACACAAATCGCATGAGGCTGCGAAACCGGAGATCGAAGCCAACCGGCAGAAACTGGCAGAGCTTCAACCTGTCCTGTGGGCGCAAAAGCAGCACGCGCTGATGATCGTGCTACAGGCGATGGATGCCGGCGGCAAGGACGGAACCATCAGCCACGTGTTGGGCGCGGTCAATCCGCAGGGCGTTGTCGTCACGGGATTCAAGGTGCCGACACCGGAGGAGGCGGCGCATGACTTCCTGTGGCGCGTTCACCCGCATGCCCCGGCACGCGGCTATATCGCGGTCTTCAATCGCTCGCATTACGAGGATGTGCTCGCGCCGCTTGTACACGGATCAATTTCACAGGACGTGTGCGAGCAGCGTTATAAACGCATCCGCGAATTCGAGCGCCTGCTCGCGGACAACGGCACGCATGTGCTCAAGTTTTTCCTGCACATCACCCCGGAGGAACAGTTGGAACGTTTCGCGGCGCGCCTGGAGGATCGGCAGCGCAACTGGAAGATTTCCGAATCCGATTACGCGGAACGGCCGAATTGGGACCGCTATATGGCGGCTTACGAGGACGCGATCAGCGCGACCAGCGAAAAGCACGCGCCCTGGTATGTGATTCCTTCAAACCACAAATGGTTTCGCAATCTTGCGGTGTCGCAGATCATCGTCGAAACCATGCAGGATTTGAAGCTCGCTTATCCGGCGCCCTCGGTCGATCTCAAGGACATCCGCCGCAAATACCACCGCGCCGTGAAAGACGAAAAAGGTGACCGGAACAGGCGCGGCTGATCAACTTCTCTGCTGTTCTACGAGGAGAGCCTTGAACATCGCCTCCTCGACGTCTGCTTCGTGGAAGCAGCTCTTGGGATCGATAAAGGGATTCGGTCCGCCGGCTTTCAGCCTGGCGTATTTCTCCAGCAGGCCGAATTGCGCGCCGTGATCGCCGAGCTGCACGTCACAGGGCAGGGTGCGGATATATTTAAAGGTGCGTTCGAACGCGTCTCTCGTGCCGGGCGGGATGACCGCAGGCGCCCGCAGGCTGCATCCGATCAGCACGTTATAAGTCTTGCCGTTCTCGGTCGCGGTCGTCGTCCAGGTGGTGCATCCGCGGGTGTGGCCGGCGGTGAGATGGGCAGTCAGCGTGGCCCCGCCCAGGGTCACCTTGTCGCCGTCGTTGATGATGCGGTCGATGGGATGCTGTTTGCCCTCGGGCGTGATGAATTGCAGCGCCGGAATATCGGCTTCCATCGCCACCACCTGCGCGCCCGTCATCTGTTTCACCAGTGCATCTCCTTCCTGGTGATCGGCATGAGCATGGTTGCCGAGCAGAATCTTGATGTCAGAGAATTTGAAGCCGAGCTTCGCGACGGATTTGGCAATTGTCGGCACATTCCGTTCATAGGTGCTGTCGATCAGGATGTTCCCCTGGGGCGTGACAAGCAGATACGAGCTCAGCGTCCGTGTACCGACATAATAGATATTGCCGATGATGTGGAACGGTCCGAGCGCCGTGGTCTGGTCTTCCGTGGTGCCCATATTGCGCGCGAGAATCGAGCGCGGGGTGTAGGTCTGGCCGCCAACTGTCACCGCGGGATGATCGGGCGCGTTCTGCGCCGATACCGGAGTCGTCAGAGCCAGCAGGCTTGCCGACAGGATGAATTTTACGCCATTGCGCATCGTTCCCTCCATCATTCCCCGGCATCCCGGCCGGTATCCTACGGCTTAACAGCGGCCGCTGCCAACTCCGCAACATCGCGCGGATAGGCAAAGAGCTCTTTCACCATCTGCTCGACTTTCGCTCCCGCTTGCGGCCGTACCTCGAGCGACAGCCGCCTCATCTCGGCGAGGAAC
>JAGWSK010000145.1 GCA_028869355.1 Alphaproteobacteria bacterium
CTGCACGTCGAAACGTCCGGCTTTTTTGAGCAGGTTGTCGTCGAGCGTCACCTGCAATTCCGTGGGTGAAATCACCCGGTAAGGCACTGATTCACCATCGACGAGCACCCGATTGGCCCTCAGCTTGCGATGGGCTCATGCCTCCGTCACGAGCGAGTATGACGTGCTGCGCCCACCGGCGGCATCCCGCCTCAGTATGCCTTTGGCTTCGAGATCAACGATGTCGCGTCCGGCTGTCGCCTGCGACGACTTTGTGAGATTGGCCCACTTCGATGATGTCAGCTTGCCTTCGAACCCATCGAGCAGACGGTTGATGACGGTGCGCTGTCGTTCGTTCAGCGCAATGCCGGCATGCTGCCCCCAGAACTTTGCCTTGCTCAGCACGTCGCCGAGAATCTCTTCGGCGCCGGCGAATGCACGATCGAGGCAGCTCAGAAACCATTCCAGCTGCGCCGTAATGTCGAGGTCCCCTTTCTGTGCCTCCTCCAGGCAGTCGTAGTACTTGTTGCGCTCGCGTTGGATCTGCGCTGAGATACTATAGAAGCGCTGCGGCGTTTTTTCCGAACGCGCAAGCGCCATGTCGGCGATGGCGCGCGCGATGCGTCCGTTGCCGTCCTCGAAAGGATGGATGGTGACGAACCAGAAGTGGGCAATACCAGCCTTCAGGACAGGGTCGATGTCCGATGATTTCGTATCGTTGAACCATTCCAGGAAGGCGCGCATCTCAGCGGGAACACGCTTCACCGGCGGTCCTTCGAAGTGGACACACTGTTTGCCTTCCGGACCGGATACGACCTCGATTGGTTCGGTGCGCCATCCACCCACTTTGATCCGGTGCATGCCACTCCAGCCAGTCGGAAACAGCGCGGCATGCCAACTGAAGAGGCGACCCTCGGAAAGCGACTTATTGTAGTTGCGCGTGGCATCGAGAATGACCTCGACGATGCCGTCGACATTGCGGTCAATGGTTGTCGCGAGCGCACCGACATCCATGCCCAGGCGGCGCGCGATCGACGAGCGGACTTGATCCTTGTCGAGGATCTCGCCTTCGATCTCCGACGACTTGACCGCTTCTTCGGTCAGGGTTCGTAAAGTTGCCTCTTCACGCAGCTTGAAACCGAGACTCTCCATGCGACCGAGCAAGCGGCCCTGATGATGGCGCGCGGTGGCCAACTCACCGGCCAGGGTTTTTTCCGTCCAGCGGAAGTGCGGCCAGTCCCGCAGTTCATGGATGTAGGCCGGCATATTCTCCTCATGAATTGAGTAGAATGTAGGCAACATTCTCCTCATGCGCAATGATTATTCTTCCCAGAACTTGAGGAGAATAATCAGCCTAATCTCCTCACAAGGAAAGGCTGACTCGCCACTACCCCACTCTGGACACGGATCGGCCAGGGTGAGCGCCCCATAACTTTCTTTCTGGTCGCAATTCCGCGAAAATCGTGCGGACAATCAGTTTAGGCAGTCTTGTCGCCAAAAAAGTACGAATACCAATGGGGTTCTTCAGCAGGGCAAGAAAAGCTATATCGCAGTAAAATCAACTTGATAGGATTGGTATGATCCTTCTGATCGATAATTACGACAGCTTCACCTACAACCTGTTCCACTATCTCGGCGAACTGGGTGAGCCGGTCACTGTGGTCCGCAACGACCGGATTTCAGCCACGGACGCAATCGTCTTGCGGCCCGATTCTATTGTGCTGTCCCCCGGCCCCTGCGATCCCGACAAGGCGGGTATCTGCCTTGAGCTGATCCGTTCCGCAGCCGGGAAAATACCCATCCTCGGTGTCTGCCTCGGTCACCAGGCCATCGGTCAGGCATTTGGCGGACGCATTGTGCGGGCACCTACGCCGATGCACGGCAAACTCTCGAAAATCCACCACACCACCGCCAGCGTCTTCCGCGGCTTGCCGAATGATTTTCTTGCGACGCGGTATCACTCGCTGGTGGTCGAGCGCGCGAGTTTGCCGGGCACCCTCGAAATAACCGCCGAAACGGATGACGGAATCATCATGGGATTGGCGCACAAGCGTTTTCCGATCCATGGGGTGCAGTTTCATCCGGAAAGCATCGCGTCCGAATACGGCCACAGGATTCTGCGCAATTTCCTTGATCTCGCGCGGGTCCACACGACCGCCGTCTCATGACCATCGCACGTCAGGATTTTGCGCGGTTGCTGAAAAAGATGGCGGCGGGCGAATTTCTCGTCGCATCGGAATCGGCCGCAGCGGTCGGCGCGATGATGGCAGGTGATGCCGCCGAAATTCACATGGCATCTTTCCTCAGCCTGCTGGCGTTGCGCGGACCGAGCGTCGGTGAATTGGCCGGCGCCGCAACGGCGATGCGCGCGGCCATGACTCGCGTCGAGGCGCCTCAAAATGCCATCGACGTGTGCGGGACCGGAGGCGACAATGCCGGCACATTGAATGTCTCGACCGCGGCCGCCTTTGTTGTCGCCGGGTGCGGAGTCCCGGTAGCGAAGCACGGCAATCGTGCAATGTCTTCGCGCACGGGTGCGGCCGATGTTCTGGAAGCGCTCGACATTCCGATCGACAATGACGCGAAAGCGGCCGGCGCGCGTTTGCGCGACCCCGGCTTCAGTTTTCTGTTCGCGCCCCTCTATCACCCCGCCATGAAGCACGTGGGGCAGGTCCGCAAGGAGCTCGGGTTCCGCACAATTTTCAATCTGCTGGGGCCGATCTGCAATCCGGCCGGCGTCAAACGGCAATTGCTCGGGATTTTTTCCGATGCGTGGCTGCTTCCGGTCGCTGAAGTATTGCGTGACCTCGGCGCCGAGGCCGCGTGGGTTGCGCATGGTCATGATGGTTTGGATGAGTTGAGCACGACCGGACCAACGAAGATCGCGGTGCTCGAACGTGGCGACATCTCCTTACGCGAAATTACTCCGGAGGACGCCGGACTCGAACGCACCACATTGCACCGGTTGAAAGGCGGCAGCGCCGGCGACAATGCGCGCGCCATCCGCGCATTGCTCGACGGCGAACGCACGCCTTTTCGCGATATCGTATTGCTGAACTCCGCCGCGGCGCTGATCGCCGGCGGTGCAGCCAACACCATCCGCGAGGGCGTTGCGATGGCCGCCGAGGCAATCGACCGTGGCCGCGCGGGAGAAGTTCTCGAGCGCAGCCGGAGATCAGGTAGCCGGCCGTGAACATCCTCGACAAAATCGCGGCCTATAAACGCGCAGAGATTGTCGCCGCGAAAGCGGCAAAGCCGCTGACCAGCCTGATGCGCGAGGCGCGAGAAGCCCCGCCGCCACGCGGATTTCGCGCTGCACTGCAAACCGCGGCGCAATCAGCCCGGCCCGGCCTGATCGCAGAAATCAAGAAAGCCAGTCCAAGCAAAGGTCTCATCCGGCCGCACTTCGATCCTGAAGCCGCCGCGCGGGCCTATGAAAGAGCCGGCGCCGTATGCCTGTCCGTACTGACCGATGGCCCTTCCTTTCAGGGTTCGCCGGAACATCTCATCGCGGCACGCGCTGCGGTGAACCTGCCGGTGTTGCGCAAGGACTTTATGTTGGATCGCTACCAGGTCGTGCAGTCGCGCGCGATCGGAGCGGACTGCATTCTCGTGATCCTCGCCATGCTCAACGACGAGGACGCACATTCGCTGATGTCAAGTGCGCAGGAATGGGGA
>JAGWSK010000146.1 GCA_028869355.1 Alphaproteobacteria bacterium
ACAGGGTTGAACGGCGAAATCGGACGCCGTTATGAATGGCGTCACGGGGATGATCGCGGCGACTTCACGCCGATTCGCGAATTCCGCCGTCGCGGCGAAGTCTGCCGGGAATTCAGAGAGACATCCTATCGCGGCCGGGAGGGCCATGCGCACAATGGCACAGCGTGTCGCCGTGGAGACGGTCACTGGCGTTTCGACTGATTCTTGACCCTTGCCGGGAGGCGATCGACCGGGTCACCTCCCCTTCATCTGCCGGTCCTTCCGACGGACGTAAGCCCGGGCGGCAAGCCGCCGGATGAATTACATTCCGGCAGGAAAAAACCGCTTGACCAGGTGCAGGGATAGGACTATACAATTTCTCAAATCTGGAATAGCGCCTGCCCGCCCCGGGAGAATTTCCTTCGCGGTCTGGAAAATCGGAGTGGCGCGCCCTAGGGGAGTCGAACCCCTCTTGCAAGATTGAAAATCTTGAGTCCTAACCGATAGACGAAGGGCGCCTTCACGTCCGGCGAAGCCGCCGACCGGGCAAGAGAGTTAGCGGCGGGAAGTGACGAATTCAAGCTTCGGCGGGCGCGGCATCCTCAATGTGCAACTGGACTTTGGGAACACCGTCATAGTCGTCGCGTTTGAGCCTGCCCAGAAGGTGGACGCGGCGGCCGCGGGCATTCAGGAGCGCGGTTCCCAATTCACTTGTTGCGGCCCGGAAGGCAATTCCACCGATCCCCTGCCCGTCCCGCCCCACCGCGCGCACGCGCACGTGTGTGTCGGCCACAACACCGGCATAAACCAGGAGCATTTCCGGCATCATGAACAGCGGTTCGGGATTTCCGGCGCCAAAGGGTCCCGCGCGCTCGATCTCATCGGCAAAGCCGGTGGTGGCTGCTGATGCCGACAGCAACGCGTCGATGATCCATTCGCGCGGCAAGTCTGCACGGGGGGCTGCGCCAATGCGGCGGCTGAGGAAGTCGGCAAATTCCGGCATGCGCGAGCGCCGGATGCTGAATCCTGCCGCCATTGCGTGTCCGCCGCCGGCATCGAGGATTCCCTCGGCATACGCCGCCCGGACCACGGCGCCAAGGTCAACATTTGCGACCGAGCGCGCCGATCCCCGGCCGATGGGATCGTCGTCAGCATCGGTAAAGCCTGCCACCAGAGCCGGTTTGGCGTGACGGTCCTTGAGCCGGCCGGCAATGATTCCGACCACGCCGGGATGCCATCCGTCACCGCCGATAAGCAGAAACGGATTCTCGCGCTGCTGTGCCGCAATTTCGCTCGCCGTCCGCAAGATGCCGGCCTCAATCGATTGGCGCTCGCGGTTGTGGCGGTCGAGTTCCGCGGCCAACATATCCGCTTCCTGCGCGTCACCGGATGAGAGCAGGCGCGCGCCAAGATCGCACCGCCCCACCCTGCCGCCGGCATTGATCCGCGGCCCAAAGACGAAACCCAGATGGTACACCGAGAATGGCGGATTGGCGTTGGCGAGCCGCGCGAGCGCCGCGAGTCCCGGCCTCCGCAAGCGGTCCGCACTCCGCAGCCCCTGGCGCACAAAAGCGCGATTGAGTCCGGTTAGAGGCACAACATCCGCCACCGTTGCCAGCGCAACGAGATCAAGCTGTTCCAGCAGGTCAGATTCGCCGGTTTGGTTTTGCGAAAACCAGCCCCCGACCCGCAACAGGCGCTGTACGGCGACCAGGAACAGGAATGTCAAACCGGCGGCGCAGACATTCCGGTGGCCGCTGCGATCGTCGGGACCGTTGGGATTGACATGGGCGAGCACCGGCGGATTGGTCTCAACCGCGTGGTGATCGAGCACGATCACATCGAGACCGGATACCGCCGCCCCGGCGAGTGGCGTGTGCGCGGCTGCCCCGCAATCCAGCGTCACCAGCAGCGAGGCGCCGCGCTCGCGCAGATTTTTCACCGCCGCGGAGGATGGCCCATATCCCTCGGTCAGGCGGTCGGGAACGTGGAGCAGAGCTGTCCGGCCGATACTCTTCAGCCAACCAAGGATCAGTGCGGCGGAACATGCTCCGTCCACGTCATAATCGGCAAGAACGGCAATCGTCTCCTGCTGTTCGACGGCGCGAGCAAACCGGACCGCCGCCGCGCTCATATGCGCGAATGTATCGGGATCGGGCAGCAGATGCTTCAGTTTCGGATCGAGATAGCGCGCTGCATCTCCCGGCGCGACTCCTCGCGTGGCGAGCAATTGCGCGAGCGGCGCCGAACAGCCGGCCAATTGCAATTCGCGCGCCAGGTCCCGATCCACCTCGCGCATGCGCCACGACAGCCCCGAAAACGAGGCCTCGACACCGAGGGCAAATTGGGCAGGCGCCGCGACCGGGCCGGCGGCAGGTGAAATCAGCCCGGCAAGCGCCTGCGCCCCCGCCTCCGCTGAAAGCTTCGGCGGGCGAGATGTGGAACAATCGGTCCACCGAAGTCCTGACGAAGGCGGATCAGCCATTCTCAAGGGGGTGTCGCATCTTCACCCAGCGCACCGTTTTGGTCGCCGACCGCATCACGATCGAATGTGTCGTCACGTAGCTCCCGTGGACATGCACGCCTTCGAGCATCGAGCCGTTGGTCACGCCAGTGGCCGAAAACACCACGTCGCCTGACGCCAGATCGGTCATGTCATACCGCCGGTTGAGATCGGTAATGCCAAAACGTTCCGCCCGGTCCTGCTCACGATCGTTGCGGAACACAAGCCGGGTCTGGAATTGCCCGCCGACGCAACGCAATGCCGCCGCGGCGAGTACACCCTCGGGCGCGCCGCCCTGGCCGATATAGATGTCGATGCTGGTTATTTCCGGCTCGGTTGTGGCGATGACACCGGCAACATCGCCGTCGGTGATCAGTTGCACGGAGGCGCCGGCCTTGCGGATCGAGGCGATGATTTTCTCGTGGCGGGGACGATCCAGAACCAATGCGCCGATGCGCTCGGGCTTCACCCCCTTGGCCCTGGCGAGGGAGATAATGTTCGCCGCCGGCTCGGCATCGAGGTCGATGGTACCCTCCGGATAGCCCGG
>JAGWSK010000147.1 GCA_028869355.1 Alphaproteobacteria bacterium
CCCTATGACGAAGGCGTCGAAGTGACGTTGCCGGTGAATACGCAGGGCCGGTTGGCGGATCCCGGTCAGTTCGGCGAGATCATCATCAAGCAGACCGGCGGCGTGATCACGCGTCTGAAGGATGTCGCCCGGGTCGAGCTTGATGCCGGCACGTACTCGCTGCGTTCGCTGCTGGACAACAAGCCGGCTGTCGGTATCGGCATTTTCCAGATGCCGGGTTCGAACGCGATCGAGATTTCGAACCAGGTCCGCAGCACAATGGAGGAACTCAAGCGGAATTTTCCGCAAGGAGTCGATTACAAGATCGCCTATGACCCGACAATTTTCGTGCGGGGCGAGATTCAGGCCGTGGTCGAAACGCTGCTGATCGCGGTTGCGCTGGTCGTGCTCGTTGTCATCGTTTTCCTGCAGACCTGGCGAGCCTCGATCATTCCGCTCCTGTCCGTGCCGGTTTCGATCGTCGGCACTTTCGCCATCATGTACATGTTCGGATTTTCCATCAACGCCCTGTCACTGTTCGGTCTGGTGCTCGCGATCGGGATTGTCGTCGATGATGCGATCGTGGTGGTCGAGAATGTCGAACGCAGCATCGAGAACGGCCTTTCCCCGCGCGACGCGGCATTGAAAGCGATGCAGGAGGTAACCGGGCCGATCATCGCGATCGCGCTGGTGCTCTGCGCCGTATTCATTCCGATCGCCTTCATCACCGGATTATCGGGCGAGTTCTATCGCCAGTTCGCGCTGACGATTGCCTTCTCGACGGTGATTTCCGCATTCAATTCGCTGACGCTTTCACCGGCGCTGGCAGCACAATTGCTGAAGGGACGTGGCGAACAGAAAGATGGCGTGACCCGGTTTCTCGATCTCATCCTTGGGCCGTTTTTCCGCGCGTTCAATTTCACCTTCAAGCGCGGCTCGCGTGGCTATGGCCGGGGCGTTGGCAGCGTCCTGTCGCGCAAAACGATCGCGATTGCAATCTATTTGGTTCTGCTCGGCGGCACGGCGTTCATGTTCAACCGCGTGCCTGCCGGCTTCGTCCCGTCGCAAGACAAGCAATATCTGGTTGCGTTCGCGCAACTACCGAATGGCGCGACGCTTGACCGTACGGAAGCCGTGATTCGCCAGATGTCCGGTATCGCGCTGAAAGAGCCGGGGGTCGAAGGCGCGGTCGCATTCCCGGGTCTTTCGATCAACGGCTTCATCAACAGTTCATCCGCCGGGATCGTGTTCGTCACCCTGAAGCCTTTCGATCAGCGCAGGACTCCGAATCTTTCGGGATTTGCCATCGCGCAGGACCTGCAGAAAAAATACTTCGGCATCAATACCGCATTCATTGCGATCTTCCCGCCGCCGCCGGTCATTGGTCTGGGAACCATTGGCGGCTTCAAGCTGCAGGTCGAGGACCGCACGGATCAGGGCTACCAGGCGCTGGATCAGGCGGTAAAAGCGGTGATTGCAAAGTCGCGAACCGCGCCCGAACTCGCCGGCGTGTTCACCGACTACAATATTGGCGTGCCGCAGCTCTATGCCGACCTTGACCGGACCAAGGCCATGCAACTGCGCGTCAATGTGCAGGATGTCTTCGACGCGATGCAGGTCTATCTGGGCTCGTACTACATCAATGATTTCAACAAATTTGGCCGTACCTATCAGGTGATTGCGCAGGCCGACAGGCAATTCCGCTCGAGCCCGGACGACATTCTCTACCTGAAGACCCGCAACTCGGACGGCAACATGGTGCCGCTGGGTTCGGTGATGACGGTCAAGCAGACCACTGGTCCCGAAACCGCGATGCGGTACAACGCATTCCGCTCCGCCGATATCAATGGTGAGCCGGCACCGGGTTACTCGAGCGGACAGGCACAGGCAGCCATCACGAAGATTCTCAACGAAACACTGCCGCCCGGAATGCAATTCGAATGGACGGATCTGACCTATCAACAGGTTCTGTCCGGCAATACCGCCGTGCTGATATTCCCGCTTGTGGTGCTGCTGGTATTCCTGACGCTCGCCGCACAATATGAGAGCCTCTTCCTTCCCGCGGCGATTATCCTGATCCTGCCGATGTCGCTGTTTTGCGCGATCACCGGTGTCTGGTTGGTGCACGGTGACAACAACATCTTCACCCAGATCGGTTTCTTTGTTCTCGTCGGGCTGGCATCCAAGAACGCCATCCTGATTGTGGAATTCGCACGCGAGCTGGAACGCCAGGGGCGGAACACCAGGGCTGCGGCAATCGAAGCAGCGGGGCTGCGGCTGCGTCCAATTCTGATGACCTCATTCGCCTTCATCATGGGCGTGTTGCCGCTGGTCTATTCCACCGGCGCGGGCGCGGAGATGCGCCACGCCATGGGCATAGCGGTGTTTTCGGGAATGCTCGGCGTCACATTCTTCGGTCTGTTCCTGACACCGGTCTTTTACGTGCTGATGCGGGCCATCGAAAAGCGTCTGCATCGCGAACGGGGAGTTGAGAGCCATGCCGTCCAGGTCTAACCGCATTTCAGCTTTGATGGTGGCTCTTCTGTTGACCGCCTGCGCGACGAATCCCGTGGGCCCGCAAGCTTCCGGCATCCCCGTCGCGCCGGGCTGGAACGCGGTGCAGAATTCCACGCTGCTGGCAATATCCGGCGAGGTGGACCAGCAATGGTGGACGCATTTTCGCGATCCCGTGCTGGATCAGCTGATTGTCGAGGCGCTGGCCAACAATCGCACGCTTGCCATTGCCAGAGAACGCATCGAAGAAGCGCGCGCCAACCGCAGCATTGCCCGGTCCGTCCTGTTTCCCCAAGTCGAAGCGACCGGCACCGCATCGCGGGCCAATCAGGGATATCTCACCGGGAATCGCCCATTCAATATTGCGGAGGGCGATATTCAGGCGAGCTGGGAACTGGATCTGTTTGGCAAGAATAGATCGCTTACAGCAGAGGCAACGGCGATTCTCCAATCCACGGAGGCCGCCAGCCAGGCGACACGCGTGACGTTGCTCGCGGATCTCGCGCGCAACTATTTCGATTTGCGCGATTATGAACGGCAGTTGGCGCTGACGCGGGAAAATCTGGACCTGCAGCAGAAGACCTATGAGTTGACCAACACGCAGTTTCAGGCCGGCTATTCCAGTCAGTACGACGTGCAGATCGCCGCTGCGCAGGTCTCGACCACGGCGGCCTCCATTCCACCGCTGCAGGCAAATTATGATTCGGCGCTTAATGCACTGAACGTCCTGCTCGGTGAACCGCCCGGCACAGCGGACGCCCGCCTGAAGGCACCATCAGCCTTGCAGCCTCTCGACGCGACGATTCTGATCGCCGCACCCGCAAGAGTGCTCGAGACGCGCCCGGACATACGGGTGGCGGAGCGCCAGTTCGCAGCCAGCATTTCGGGCCGAAAGGCCGCGGTCGCCCAGTTGTATCCGGATATTTCGTTGACGGGCCTGTTTGGCATTCAGGGTGCGACCGGCTTTGGCGGAACTCCCTGGAGCATCGGCGCGAACCTCGCACAGCCGATTCTGAACTTCGGACGCATCGAAAGCCAAATCGACGTCGCAGACGCGCAGCAGAAAGAGAACTTCCTCAATTATCAGCAAACAGTTCTGACCGCACTCCAGGACATGGAAACTGCGCTTTCAAACTATCAGCATGAATCGCTGCATTATTCGACGCTGATGTCATCGGTTGATCATAACCAGAGAGCGGCCGACCTGGCACAGCAACAATATAACGGCGGCGCCTTCAGCCTTCTGGATTTGCTGATTGTGCAACGCGATTTGCTCGCAGCCGAAGAAGCCCAGGCCGACTCCGATACAGCGCTGAGAAAGGATCTGGTCTCGATTTACACTGCCGCCGGCGGTGGTTGGCAGGATGGGGCCCCGTCCACCGGCCCGGTTGCCTCATTGCAGTAACGACCAGGCATTCTTCGGCGATACGAAACAGCGCATTCGGAGCATCGGCTCTTATCCTTTTGCGGCCAGCGCGTCATGGTCGGGACATCATTGAACGGGGCTGAATATGCGCGCTGCACTCCTGATCTGTCCGGAAACTTCCGACTTCGCTCTCGCGATTAGAGCCGCTCTGTCGAAGCTGGCCTATCGGAGCGCGGAGTTTTTTTTCGCGCTTTCGCCCTTTCTGTGCGCAGCGGTCGTTTTCCTCGGTTTGCAGGCACCCGCTGCGCATGCCGCAACGCCGGCAGAGACCTTCATCCAGCAAAACATCGACAAGGGTTACGCGATTCTGAGCGACACCAGTCTCACCCCGCAGAAGCGTGCGGAAAATTTCCGCGGATTGCTTGGCGGAATCATGGACGGGAAGCGGGTGGCGGTATTCACGCTCGGACCCTATACGAGGAGCGCTTCGAACTCACAGATCGACGCTTTTTCAGACGCATTTCTGGATTTCGTGATTGCCGTACTGCAGCACGACATCGCCGGCAATCCGGGGGAGACGCTCGCCGTAACCGGGTCTGTCGTCCGCGCGCCGGACGACATCATTGTCATGGCCAAACTTCTGGGATCGCCGCGGTCAAACGGCGCGCCGATCAATATGGGATTCAGGGTTCGCAAGAACGCAAAGGGCGCGGACACGCTTGTCGATCTTCAGGTCGAAGGTGTGTCCATGGCACTGGCCCAACGCAGCGATTTCAGTTCCTGGCTGCAACAGCATGACGGCGACGTCTCCGGGCTGACCCGCGAACTGGAAAATCGCGCCGCCCTGTTCCGTGAAGCGGATGTACAGGCGCAATCCGGCAGCACCGCATCATCACATTGAGACTCAGCCCAAAAGGAGGAGGGCGATGAATGCGCTGAACCTCGCCGGCATCCTGTCACTGGTGCCCGCCGCGACGTTCTTGATCGTTGCGATCACGCATTTTTCTGCACGATCCGCAGGCCAGGCGCTGCTTGCGGATCTGGGTCTCGGCGACAAAAGACGGCAATGGCTCCAACTGCTGCTGTTGATCACCATCAGTTTCCTGGTCCTGCCGCAGTTCCGTGTTGCCGGCGTGGCAATCGCCGCGATGGAAATGATGATCCTCGCATTGTCGATGTTGAATCACAGCAAATACCGGCATGCCATTCCCGCACTGATCGTCCTCGCGACACTGCCACTTGCGCTGCCTGGCCCGCAATAGAATACATTCACGCGGAGCCGCGGAGTTTTTGGACTCGTGAAGGACGCATCTGATGTCTGCCCGTCGCGCGTTGCGCGGCAATTCTTTAGATCCGCATCAGCGTACTGACGCTGAAAACATTCACGTCTCTCGGGTTCTCCGCGACTCCGCGTCTCCGCGTGAGATTATTAACGCACGTTCGCCACGGCCGTTTTAGGATTCGGCTTTGCGAAACCGTCCGGACGCGGAATTTCCCCGCGCCGACCGAATCCGGCGGCGCCCATGAGCCTGCCGAGCGAGCCGCGCCAGCGATGTTTCCAATTCCGATTCCAGCCGCTGCTTTTCGCGCACGGCGGTCAAATCCAGATGCAGTGGGGTCACGGAAATGCAGCCCTGGGCTATCGCATGCAAATCGGTGCCTGCATCCGGCTCGGTGAGAACACGTTTGAATCCGACCCAGAAATAAGTGCGGCCCCGCGCATCGACGCGTTCATCAACACGGAGCATCGACTGATCGCGTTGGCCCTGCGTCGTCACCACGACGCGCTTTACCCTTCCCGGTGACAGGGGCGGAAAATTGATGTTCAGCAGCACCGATTCCGGCCAACCGATTTCCACGAGTTGGCGCATCAAAGGCGGACCGTGCTTCGCGGCACAGGCAAAAATCTGTGCCTCGGTCTCGCGGCCGCCGACCGCCTGACTCATGGCGATCGAAGGAATCCCCAGCACCGTGCCCTCCATCGCCGCCGCCACGGTCCCGGAATAGGTCACGTCGTCCGCGACATTGAAACCGCGATTGACGCCGGAAAGCACCAAGTCCGGCAGGTTGTCCTTCATGATGTGAATGCCGGCCATCATGATGCAGTCGGTCGGCGTGCCTGAAAGCGCGAAGCGCTGACGTCCGGCGTGACGCAGGCGCAATGGCAGCGTCAGCGTGAGCGAATGGGAGGCGCCGGATTGTTCGGTTTCCGGTGCGATCACCCAGATGTCGTCTGTCAGGGTACGGGCGATATCTTCGGCAACCGCAAGACCGGGCGCATGAATCCCGTCGTCGTTGCAGATCAGAACGCGCAGCTTTTTCTTGCGACTCATCAGATCGAGATGCGCTCCAGCCCGCGCATATAAGCGCGTAAGGGACCGGGCACGGCGATTGAACCGTCCTTCTGCTGATAGTTCTCGATGACCGCAAGCAAGGTCCGGCCAACTGCGAGCCCCGATCCGTTGAGCGTATGCACGAAGCGCGTGGCTTTGCCCTGCTCGGCCCGAAACCGCGCATTCATCCGCCGGGCCTGAAACTCACCGCAGTTCGAACAGGACGAAATCTCCCGGAACCGGTTCTGTCCCGGGAGCCAGACCTCGATGTCATAGGTTTTCGTCGAGGCAAAGCCAATATCGCCGGTGCACAGAACCACCACCCGGTGATGCAGTCCGAGGCGCTTCAGGACTTCCTGCGCGCAATTTGTCATGCGCTCATGTTCGGCGGCGGATTGCTCAGGCGCGGTGATCGAGACGAGCTCGACTTTCGCGAACTGATGCATGCGCATCATTCCCGTCGTGTCCTTGCCCGCCGCGCCCGCTTCGGCACGGAAGCACGGCGTGAACGCCGTAAACCGCAACGGCAACTCGGAAGGGTTGAGGATCTGCTCACGCACGAGATTGGTGAGCGGCACTTCGGCGGTCGGAATGAGCCAGAACTGTTCGGTCTTTTCGGCTTTCTCCAGCAAATCGGTGATATCCCCAACCCCTACCGGCGTCCCTGCAGATACTTCTTCCGCCGTCTCGAACAGGTGCTTTCTGCGCCACTCCCGTTCACCGGCAAAGAACTGGTCATTACTGAATTTGGGCAACTGGCCGGTGCCGAACATGGTCGCATCGCGGACCAGAAGCGGCGGCGAAATTTCGCGGTAACCGAATTCTTCCGTGTGCAAATCAAGCATGAATTGCGCGATCGCGCGTTCCATCCGGGCGAGCTGGCCTTTCAGGATCACAAAGCGCGAACCTGACATCCGCGCCGCCGCCGCAAAATCCATTTGTCCCAGCGCTTCGCCAAGCTCGAAATGTTCTTTGGCGGCAAAGCCGAAAGCCGGAGCTTCACCCCATCTCCGAATTTCCACATTCGCGGTTTCGTCGGCCCCGTCGGGGACGTCGGCGGCCGGAAGATTCGGAATGGTGGCGAGAAAATCATTGAGCTGCGATTGCAGCCGCCGTTCTTCGTCTTCGCCTTGCTGAATCTGGTCCTTCAGGCCCGCGATTTCGGCGATCAGCGCGCTCGCCGCCGCTTGGTCCTTTTTGGCCTTGGCCTGCCCGATCTGGCGCGAGGCTTCGTTCCGACGCGCCTGCAAGTTCTGCAGCTTGACCAATACAGCGCGCAGGGCGGCATCGCGCGCAAGGACATCGGTGCTCAAAGGCGCAAGACCGCGCCGCTTCAATGCCGCGTCGAAGGCTTGTGGATCGTCGCGAATGAACTTCAGGTCGTGCATGGGAAAACGGTTCGGAATTCAGCCCGCCCTTCTGGCACGGAGGCCAAGCCGACGTAAAGCCAAACTGGGGCTTGGGGGCCGCTTCAGGCGATTGGGCGCGGTGACAGTTTGTATTTCGGAAGTCTGACAAGATAGTAGGCGAGCAGCGGCAAGCCGATTATGCCAGGCAGGAACCAGAACGCGATTTGCGGCAGCCTGTCCCACAATGGAAGATGCATTCCGTTGTCCACATAGAAGGCTGTGAGCATCAGGATATACGAGGTTCCCATGCCTGCCAGGTGCGAGCGGACGCGCCGCCGCCGAATATTGTGACGGCCGAAACAGGCTGCCGCAAATGAGAGCGAACCCAGGATGAACAGGTGATAGTCGTCGGACCATCGTACGAAGGACAACAGGCTCATTGTTGCAAACGCGCCAGCCAGGGCCCAGAAATACGCAGTGCCGAAAGTGGAGTGTCGTCCGCGTGCCTTCCGGCTCAACATCGCTACAAGGCCGGCGACAACCGCGGAAAGACCGAAAGCGATGTGCAGGCCGGCAATGGCGAGGAAGTACGGATTCGTGGATGGGATCGGAATGCCTAAAACAATGGTCGATGCCACGCGGTCACACCCGAAGCTCAATTGGTCATACCAGTCTCATGCCCAAAGGCAACAGTGCCGACGGTTGCGAAAGCTTGGCGCGTCAGCCATGCTGACGGCGACTTCGACGCTACCAGACATTTTCCGCCCATGACCGATGATGAAGCCGCCATTCGAGATCTGATCGCCACCTGGCTCGCGGCCGGCAAGTCCGGGAATACGAAAGCGGTGCTCGGCCTTATCCATGACGACGCATTGTTCCACGTCCCCGGCGCCGAACCGTTCGGAAAAGCAGCGTTTGCGTCTGCTTCGGAGCAGATGACAAACGTGCGAATGGAGGGCGAAAGCCAGGTGCTGGAAATAGAGGTCTGCGGCGATACCGCCTGGTGCCGCACGCATCTCGCGATTGTCGTGACTCCGCCGGCTGGACAGCCGGTTCGCCGCGCCGGTTATACGCTGTCAATTCTGCGCAAATCGCCGGCCGGCAAATGGCAGCTTTTCCGCGACGCCAACATGCTTGCTGTTCAGCGCTGACGATTAGAAGAAGGGTTTACCTGCCGATCCGTCACCATGCGGCATGTGGCTGCCGGCCACATGTTCCTGCCGATCGTCGGTCATTGGCGTCG
>JAGWSK010000148.1 GCA_028869355.1 Alphaproteobacteria bacterium
ACTGAAAATCCGCGTGTCGGTGGTTCGATTCCGCCCCTGGGCACCATAAAGAAAAGTGTTTGAGCGCGCTCAGGGGCATTTTGGAGCATTTTGACTTAGTGCCGGCCTGGAGAAGCTACTGTTTCAAGGCTGGAAAGCCTGACATTTTGCGCTAAATTTTGGTCATGAACAGGACGCGGCAGTATCCCGACATCACCGATATCCTTCTCTGCAAGGCCAGGGGACGACGCGAGCGCGCGCGCCTGAGCTTCGGTGAGAAACTGGAAATTCTTGACCGCCTGAGGGAGGACGTCGCACCGATTGTCGCCGCGCGTGAGGCGCGGGCGCGTGAACAATTGGCGTCACAGTAGATTTATTTGGTATTTGTCGTTTTCAGCGCTTGCTGGCCGGGCGGCACTTTCGTGCCGACAAGCGTTCCATGCTGCTCGTTTGGGAGAACGCATCCCCGAAGATACCTGAGCTGATTCGAACCCGGAAAGCTCCGGTCGTATCGGTGCGATTTTAGCTTTTCAGGCGAAGCCGGTTACAACTGCGGTTAGCGAACGATCCGCAGCTGGGTGCCGGCTGTGATCGGAATATCGACGTAGGTGCCATCCATGAGTTGCGGCGTGCCGTCGACCTCGACCGTCCTGCCGATGAACCGATCAGGTTTGCCGCCGAGCTGGCTCCAGACGTCGCGCGGGATCAGGACGAAGACCATTTTGTAGCGCTTCGCTGTGCGCGGCCCGATCTGCAGGAACGCGGCCTCGCCGTGATCCATTATGCCGCCATGAAGCACCGTGCCGCGCAGCGCGCTGGCGACGTTGATCGCCCGTGTGACAGCGTCCTCGTTGCCTGCATCGACGGAGCGTAGCGCGACCGTGGTGAAACTCCAGCGCCATGTGCCGGGCTTGGCCCTCCACATCGCGTCGATCCGCACCTCATAGCGAGTCTTCGGGAGCAACGGCAGTTTAGGGATGAGGCACACAACCCCGTACTGGCCAAACGAGGTCGCCGGTTCCTCCGGATCGGACAGGTAGAACGCGACATTCCTGCCACTCCCGTCCACCAGCGTGGCGCGTACGCCGGTGAGCTTGTCGAATGGCGGGAACTCGATGGTGACCGGATAGCCGGCGCGCCCGCCACCCGGGATGGGGTTGGGAACCTCGCCGCCGAACTCGAGCGGTACGCCGTGCTGGTTGTTGGCCGGGTACGCGACCGGCCATTTCGCCGGGACGACGGCGCCTTTTGCATCCACGAACATCAGCGCGGCCATGTACGAGCCGTCGGGAAGCTGTGCGTAGCCGACGCCGATCCGCTCGAGTGTCGGCGACAGGATCGGCCGGCGGTGATAGAGCACCGACATCCACCCATCGACCGCGACTTCGAGATCCGACACGTCGAAAAACAGGTCGGCGGCCTCGCCACACGCAGCTCCCTCGGCCGACGCACCCGGCAGGTACGAACGCTCGTGATGGGCATTGAGCCCGGCCACCGCATTCGAGTCCTTGTTGAGCCGCATGTACTCCGCGTGTTGCATGCAGCCCTTCGAGAGCCTGGCGTCGAGCACCACAGCCGGGAGTGCGACCCTGGCGCGGTAGCGATCGACGAGCCGCTTCACGCGCAGCTCGACGGTGCCGTTCGCCGGAGACCGAGCATGCAGACCTTGATCTGTGTACGGATAAACAGGCCTGGCCGCGCCGGTGACGGCGGCGCACGATACGAGGGCGGCCATCAGAAAGCGGCGCAGCATCTCCTATGAATGACAGACCCGGGTTGCCAATCCCTTACTCGTGGACGGGAGAGGAATATCGGGTTCTGAGCCGTGCTCGCCGCTGATCGACAGCCGGTGTTTTAATCAGATTTGTGGGAAGGCATAGAACATTGAGGCCTGATAGGTTGAGCAGTATTTTCGAGCCTCTTCGGCGAGTTGACGGGAGATCGCGATGGGAAGCATCCGAAAGATTTTGATTACCGGTGCGGCAGTCGTTGCGGCAGGAGCGCTTTGGCACGCGGAGAGTGTCGCTCAGGAGAATGCCGTTTCAGGAGCGGGCATTGTTACCGTATTTGATCACGCAAAGCTGGACGCATCATTTACCAGCGCACTGGCACGCGGCGGCACCGCGCCGCTCTGGAGCCGCACATCCAGCTATGGAACATCCGACGTCAGCGTGCACAGCCGTGAGTCAGGAAAGTCCGCATGTCCAGCACAGGGGTGCAGCCACAAGGGTTATACGGCGGTGGTGATTGTGGTGAGCGGCGCGGCGACGCTGGTCGTGGGTGGCACAAGCAAGGCTGCGGGGCCCGACAAATTCGGAGGCCAATTGGTGCAAGGCGGTGAGTCGCATCGCATCGGTCAGGGCGATGTGTTCATCATGCCTCCGGACACGTTTCACTGGTACAGGGATGTAGCGGCGCCATTCCGTTATATCGAGGTACCGGTGCCGTAACAGACCCGCAACAATCGGGTTGCCGGCGAGTCCGAACACGGATTAATTCTTGTTGCCCGATCACTGATGAGTCGCGGAGCTACGCTGCGCGATCCTCTTCCTGATTCATTGAGCGATGTGAAACCCGTTGTTTAGACTTGCTTTGTACCCTTTGCGGCATCATGCGCGAGCCATCTGCTCTTTTTGCTGCCGTTGCCCTGGTTTTGGCTTTCGCGTTCGTGGCTTTTGCGCCCCAGATCTTCAACGACGGCGATACCTGGTGGCATTTGGCGGCAGGGCGCTGGATTCTGACGCACCGGGCCGTACCGACCCACGACGTGTTCAGCTTCACCTTCGCGGGCACGCCCTGGAACGCACAGGAATGGCTCGCAGAAGTGCTGATGGCGGGTGCGTTCGCCGTGATGGGCTGGAGCGGCTTGCATCTTCTGTTCGGACTGGCGTTTGGCGCCACCGCGGCGCTGCTCGCGGCGGCGCTCAGGCAGCGGATGGACACGCTGCCCGCGCTGCTGACGGCGCTCCTCGGATTGGCCTGCGTCTCGGGAAGCCTGTTGGCGCGGCCGCATCTTCTGGCGCTGCCGTTTCTGGTGTTGTGGACCACCGGCCTGGTCGCGGCACGCGAGCGGCGCGCTGCACCACCAATATGGTTGGCGCTGGTGATGCTGGTGTGGGCCAATCTGCATGGCAGCTTTGCGTTCGGCCTGGCGCTGGCAGCAGCGCTCGGGGTGGAAGCGGTGTTGGAAAATCGTGCCGCCGCGAAACCATGGCTGATCTTCCTTTGCGCGAGTGTGATCGTCGTCCTGGTCAATCCGCAGGGCCTGAATGGATTGTTGTTTCCCATCCGGCTGCTGTTGCTGCCGGGGATCGCATTTATCGGCGAATGGGCGCCGGCGAACCTCACATCTCTTTCGCCATTCGTCTTGTCGTTGCTGGCGATGGTTTATGTATTGGCAACCCGCAAAGTCCGGTTGCCGCCAATGCGTGCGCTGCTGATCCTGGCCCTGGTCTATCTGGGTCTGGCGCATCTGCGTCACCAGATGCTGTTTGGTGTGACCGCGCCATTATTGGCCGCTCCATCGCTCGGCAAAGTCTGGCCGCCCCGCTCGCGCGAACTTCCCATCTGGCCGGCCGGCACCGCCCTTGCGCTGGTGGCGCTGCTGGCGATCGCGCGGCCGATGCTGCCGGATATCCGGTCCGAAGACCCCGTCACACCCGTGGCGGCGTTATTGCATGTCCCCCAGGACCTGCGCGCAAAGCCGGTGCTCAATGCCT
>JAGWSK010000149.1 GCA_028869355.1 Alphaproteobacteria bacterium
GCGAAATCCTCGAGCTGAAAAACACCATCAACACCATGGTCGATCAGCTCAACTCTTTTGCTTCCGAGGTGACGCGCGTGGCGCGCGAAGTGGGCACGGAAGGCAAGCTCGGCGGCCAGGCACAGGTGCCAGGCGTTGCGGGCACCTGGAAGGATTTGACCGACACCGTGAATTTCATGGCGGCCAATTTGACCGAACAGGTACGGGGCATCGTGAAGGTGGTGACCGCGGTGGCCAATGGCGACCTGAAGCAAAGCCTGACGGTGCAGTCGAAGGGCGAAGTGGCGGCATTGGCCGAAACCATCAACGCCATGACCGAAACGCTTGCCACCTTCGCCGATCAGGTGACCACGGTGGCGCGCGAAGTGGGCGTCGAAGGGCGCCTCGGTGGCCAAGCCAACGTGCCAGGCGCCGCCGGCACGTGGAAGGACCTGACCGGCAACGTGAACCTGCTGGCGGCCAATCTGACCACCCAGGTCCGCGCCATTGCCGAAGTGGCAACGGCGGTGACCAAGGGCGACTTGACGCGGTCGATTCAGGTGCAAGCGCGCGGCGAAGTGGCCGAGCTCAAAGACAACATCAACACCATGATCGACAATCTGCGCCTGACCACGGAGCAGAACACCGAGCAGGATTGGCTCAAAACCAACCTCGCCCGGTTCACCAACATGCTCCAGGGTCAGCGCGACCTCGTCACCGTCGGCCGGCTGCTCTTGTCAGAGCTCGCGCCGCTCGTGGATGCGCAGCAAGGCGTGATCTATCAGCTGGATGAAGAAACCGCGAGTTTGAAGCTGCTGTCGTCCTACGCGGACGGCGTCGGCAACCCGCATCCGCAAGCATTGCGGATTTCCGAAGGCTTGATCGGCCAATGCGCTGCAGACAAAAAGCCGCTCTTGATCGACCGGCTTCCCGACTCGGTGATTCCCATCGGTTCAGGCATTTTTGCCGCGCGGCCGAACAACGTGATTGTGCTCCCCGTGCTGTTCGAATCCCAGGTCAAAGCGGTGATTGAACTTGCCACCATCGAATCCTTCACCCCATTGCAGGTGACGATGCTGGAGCAGCTCACAAGTTCGATTGGTATCGTGCTGAACAGTATCGAAGCCACGATGCAAACCGAAAGCCTGTTGAAACAATCCCAGAAGCTCGCCGGCGAATTGCAGGCGCAGCAGGCGGAATTGCAGCAGACCAACGAACAGCTGGAGCAGAAAGCGGCCCAGCTCGCCGAACGCAATTTCGAGGTGGAACGCAAGAACCAGGAAATTGAGCAGGCGCGCCGGGCGCTCGAAGAGAAAGCCACCGAGCTGGCGCTTACTTCGAAATACAAATCCGAGTTCCTCGCCAATATGAGTCACGAACTCCGGACACCGTTGAACAGTATCCTCATCCTTGGTCAGCAGCTGAGCGAAAACCCCGACGGCAACCTGACCGGCAAGCAAGTGGAGTTCGCGCGCACAATTCATGGCGCGGGCACCGATCTCTTGAACCTGATCAGCGACATTCTCGATCTGTCGAAAATCGAATCGGGCACCGTCACCGTCGAACCGGAGGAAATCTATTTCTCCAATCTGCTGGATGCGGCGACACGGCCGTTCCGGCATGATGCGGAGAGCCGGCAGCTATCTTTCGGCGTCGAACTCGATCCCAATCTTGGCCGCAGCATTGTCACCGACTCGACGCGGTTGCAGCAGGTGCTCAAGAACCTGCTGTCGAATGCCTTCAAATTTACCGAAAAGGGCGGTGTGCAGCTGAGCATCCGGGCGGTAACTTCAGGCTGGAGCCATGACCGCCCGACGCTGTCCCAGGCCGACCAGGTCGTTGTCTTTGAAGTCTCGGATACCGGCATCGGTATTCCGGCCGAGAAGCAGAAGATCATTTTTGAGGCGTTCCAGCAGGCCGATGCCAGCACCAGCCGCAAATATGGCGGTACCGGCCTTGGCCTCGCGATCAGCCGCGAATTGTCCAATCTCCTTGGCGGCGAAATACAATTGCGCAGCACGCCCGGCGCCGGCAGCACATTCACGCTTTATTTGCCGACCAAATATGCCGGTACGGCGGTGGCGCAACGCCCCATCAGCCCGGGTGCGCCGTTGCCCACGCAGATCATGCCGATTACGCAGGCTCCGGTCGTGGAACAAATTCCGGATGACCGGGAAATCGTTGAGCCGGGCGATGCTACGCTGCTCGTGATCGAAGACGATCCGCACTACGCACGGGTGATGATGGACCTTGCACGCGATCATGGCTTTAAAGCTCTGCACGCGATGAACGGGTCCACGGCCCTCGAAATGGCGCGGCAATATCTGCCGACCGCAATTTCGCTCGACGTCTTCCTGCCCGACATGCTGGGCTGGAGCGTGCTCAGCCAGCTCAAGCAAAATCCGGCGACCCGGCACATCCCGGTCGAGATCGTGACCCTGGATGAAGACCGGCAACACGGCCTTGCGCGCGGCGCCTTCTCCTTTGTCACCAAATCGGGGACTGTCGAAGGGGTGAAGGCGGCACTGGCGCGGCTGAAGCAATTTGCTCAGCCGCGGCGCAAGCGTCTCCTGGTGGTGGAGGATAATCCCGCCGAACAGATGTCGATCCGGGAATTGCTTGCACACGACGACATCGAAATCGAGACTGCGGATACCGGCGGCGAGGCCCTGGCGAAATTGCGGGACAAGCCCGCCGATTGCGTCGTGCTCGATCTTCGGTTGCCCGATATGACCGGCTTTGACGTGCTGGAACAGTTGAAGCAGGACGATTCGCTGTCCGACATTCCGGTCGTCGTATTCACCGGTCGTGAACTTGCGCCCGAAGAGGACGCTCAGCTCCACACCATGGCTCGCAGCATTGTGGTCAAGGGCGTTGAATCGCCTGAACGACTGCTCGACGAAACGGCGCTGTTCCTGCACCGTGTTGTCACCGATCTGCCGCCCGAAAAGCAGAAGATGCTGGAAAAGCTGAACAGTTCGGACGACGATCTGGCCGGCCGGACGGTACTTCTGGTCGACGACGACGCGCGCAATATATTTGCGTTGTCGAGCGCGCTGGAACGGCGTGGCATGAAAGTGCTGACCGCGACCACCGGCAGCGAAGCGATCGAGCTGATCGAATCGACGCGGGATCTTGCAATCGTTCTGATGGATATCATGATGCCGGAAATGGACGGCTTCGAGACCATGCGGATCATCCGCAAGAACCCTGGCTTGCGGCGCTTGCCGATCATTGCGCTGACCGCCAAAGCGATGAAGGGCGACCGCGAGAAATGCCTGGAATCCGGTGCTTCAGATTATCTGGCGAAGCCGGTCAACACCGAACAGCTGTTGTCGGCGCTGCGGATGTGGCTGCACCGCTAGGAGGACGCGACGCTTTGAGCGCGGATGAAGTCAATATTCTTCTGGTCGATGATCAGCCGGCCAAACTGCTGAGTTACGAGGTCATCCTCGAAGAACTCAACGAGAATCTGCTCAAGGCGACATCAGCGCAGCAGGCGCTCGAGCTGCTGCTCAAATATGACATCGCGGTGATCCTCATCGATGTCTGCATGCCTGAACTGGATGGCTTTGAGCTGGCCGCCATGATCCGGGAACATCCGCGCTTCCGCAACACGGCGATCATTTTCATTTCCGCCGTGCTCTTGACCGACAGCGATCGCCTGAAAGGCTATCAATTGGGCGGCGTGGATTATGTCCCCGTGCCTGTGGTCGCCGAGGTGTTGCGGGCGAAGGTGAGAATCTTCGCCGAGCTTTACCGCAAGACCCGGGAATTGGAGCGGTTGAATCAGGAGTTGGAGGCCAGGGTCGAGCAGCGGACGGCAGAGCTGGCCGCATCGAATGCCCGGCTCATAGAAAGCGAACAGCGCCGCAACCTGGCACTCATGGCGGGCAAGATGGGCTCCTGGGAGTGGGACATCGGAAGCGGCGAGTTCACCTGGGATGATGGTCAATACCGCATCTTCGGCATCGAACCCGGCGACACGCCCCCGACCTTCGACACGCTCAAATCCGTGATTCATCCCGATGACTGGCCGAAGATTTCTGACAGACTTTTGGCGCTCGCCATAAAGCCGGGAAGTGTCGATCTGGAGTGCCGCATCGTCCGCCGGAGCGGCGAACTCCGCTGGTGCATTGGGGCCGCCGCTTCCACCGATGTTGTCGAGGGGCGCGTCCTGCGCGTGGGCGGCGTCACCTACGACATCACCGACCGCAAGGAGGCCGAGGATCGCCAGGTGCTTCTGGTGCGCGAAGTCGATCACCGCGCGCGGAACGCACTTGCGGTCGCACAATCCATCGTCGGTCTGACCCGTGCGCCGACCATCGATGGCTATATCAATGCGGTCCAGGGGCGCATTGCGGCGCTCGCACGCACCCACACGCTGCTCGCCGAATCGCGCTGGCAGGGCGCTGACTTCCGCAAACTGATCGAAGATGAAATGACGCCATTCTGCGGCGAGAAGAGCGATCGGGTGACAATCGCGGGACCCGCCGTATCGCTCAATCCGGCCATTGCCCAATCGCTGGCTCTCGTGGTTCATGAGCTCGCAACCAATGCAGCCAAATACGGCGCGCTTTCGGTACCCACA
>JAGWSK010000150.1 GCA_028869355.1 Alphaproteobacteria bacterium
GCCAAAGCAGGTTGAGAATGTCGGCTCAGGATCTGCGCCAAGTCCTTTTTCCGTACCGGCCACTTTCGCGGTGAAGCCGGACAGGAAGTGATACATCGCCTGGCTCGGCGTCAGTTTAGCAATCGGCGGCATGACGCCAAACGCGTCTGCCGTCAGCAAAATCACATTCCTCGGGTGCTTCCCAACCCCGGTTGGCGACGTGTTCGGGATGTAGTTGAGGGGATAAGCCGCGCGGGTGTTTTCGGTGTATTTTTCGGAATCGAGATCAAGCTCGCGCGTCTCATCGTCCATCACGACATTTTCCAGCACGGTGCCGAAACGGTGCGTGGTAGCGTAGATTTCCGGTTCGGCGTCCGCCGACAGACGTATCGTCTTGGCGTAGCAACCGCCCTCGATATTGAAGATGCCGTTTTCCGACCAGCCATGCTCATCATCGCCGATCAGGATGCGATGGGGATCTGCAGAAAGCGTGGTTTTGCCCGTCCCCGACAATCCAAAGAACACCGCTGTTTCAGCGCTATGGTCTTTGCTCATATTCGCCGAGGCATGCATCGACATCACGCGCTTGCCAGGCAGAATGTAATTGAGCAGCGTGAAAACCGACTTCTTCATCTCGCCCGCATAGGAAGTACCGCCGATCAGCACCAGCTTTTTGGCGAGATGGATTGCGATGACAGTTGAGCTGCGGCAGCCATGGGTTTTCGGGTCAGCGGAAAAGCCGGGCAGATCGATAATTGTAAATTCCGGGCGGAAATGGCGCCGCTCGTGCGGCTTCGCCTCGATCAGCAGGTGCTGGATGAACAGCGAGTGCCAGGCAAACTCGGTCACCACCCGAACCGGCAGACGATAGGTCGCATCGGCGCCGCCATAGAGATCCTGGACATAGAGCTTCTTGTCGCGGGCATAGGCGAGCATCGACTCCAGCAGGGCGTCGAATTTCACCGGCTCCATCGCCTGGTTGCTTTCCCACCAGATATTCGCCTCGGATGAGGGCTCGCGGACGAAATACTTGTCTTTGGGCGACCGGCCGGTGTGCTGGCCGGTGATCGCGACGAACGGTCCATCGGCAGCGACTTTGCCTTCGCCATTGCGGACAGCATGCTCATAAAGATGGGCCGCCGGCAGATTCCAGTGGGTGTGCTTAAGATTGCGAAAACCATATTGCTCCAGGCCGACTTCGCCTGGCTGACCGTCGTGCGCCATTCCTGCCTCTTATCCCTTATTCGGACGTCCGCTCGGGCGCCCCTTTTTTGAAGCTTCCGGGTCTAGACCAACTCCGCCCAAAATAGAAGGGTGACATCGGGAAGCGGGGGTTTTTGCACGGCGGGCCGGGCGTGCTAACACCACGGGATGAATAACATTTTGCCTCCCAGGAACCCGCTTTCGGACCTTCAGCTTGAGCGTTACGCCCGGCATATTGTGCTGCGGGAGGTGGGTGGCGCGGGCCAGGCGCGGCTTGCGGCGGCCAAGGTGCTGATCATTGGAGCCGGGGGACTTGGAAGTCCGTTGATCCTCTACCTTGCGGCGGCTGGAATCGGGACCATCGGGATTGTCGACTTTGACGAGGTCAGCCTGTCGAATCTTCAACGCCAGATCGCCCACCGCACCGCCGATATTGGGCGCCCCAAGACCCAATCGGCAGCGGACGCGGCACGGGCAATCAATCCGGACGTCCGGATTGTGCTTCACGAGGAGAGGCTGACCGCGGCCAACGCACTGGAAATGATCGGCGGTTATGAAGTCGTTGCCGACGGATCGGACAATTTCTCCACCCGGTTTCTGGTCAACGACGCATGCTTCTTTGCCGGCAAGACGCTTGTCTCGGCAGCCGTGACGGAATTCGACGGTCAGCTGGCGACATATAAAGCCTGGCAGCGGCGTGGCGAACTTCCTTGTTACCGCTGCCTTTTTCCAGAACCGCCGCCAGCCGGATCAGCGCCGAATTGCAGCGAAACCGGCGTGCTTGGCGCCGTGGCGGGTGTCATGGGCACATTGCAGGCGGCCGAAGTATTGAAGGAAATCACCGGCGCCGGTGAGAGCATGGCCGGGCATCTTCTGATTTATGATGGTCTCGAAACGCAGTTTCGCAAGGTCAGCGTCCCGGCCGACCCGGCCTGCCGCTTATGCGGCTCTTCGCCAATAATTCACAGTCTCTAAGCCGAGTATGCGAATGTATAGCCGCGCTCCTGCGCGCGGTTCACGGCCACGATTCCGGCTGCCACCATGTGCGCGTTGGCAACCAGGTTGGCCGTCAGCTCGCGATATACCGCGTCAGGATCCAGCTTCATCGAATCCGCGATCTGCATGGCGAAGAAGTGTGTTGCCATATCGCAGACCGCGAACTGAACGCCCTTCGTCGCGACAGCATCGATCGTAACGCCAAAATTCGGCAGGCTGAAACCATAACCCGCCGCGTTATAGACGTTGATTTTCGGACTCTGTTTGGTTTTCGGATCGGTGAAGTGCGTCGGTGCAGTGAAACCCGCCCCGTATTTCCCCCACATGGCATCGTTATACGCAAACGGCGTCGAAAAATGCCGTAACACCACGACCACCGCAATCGATGGCGCCTCGAGCCTGTAGCCATTCTTGTTTGCTTCAAAGAAATTGTTGGCAAAAGCGAGCGCCCCTCCACCGCCCTCCGATGTTGTCGAATCGATCACCAGGCGATGCGCGGCGTTGGGGCGATCAAGCCAATTGTCCTCAAGATGCTGAGCGATCTGATTGCGTGCAGTCTGCGCTTCGGCCTGCGTGGCAGCAAAGGCTCCGGCCGCAAGCAACCCCATTCCCATACCCGACACCATTGAACGACGGGCAAGCCCGTCTGTCTCTTCGCTCATGATTTCCTCCCCAGCAGATGGCGCCAATGATACCACATTTCCGCGGTGATCGCGGTGAGTTATGTGGTCATAGCAGGAGCGGATTTGCGCTGCGACATTGCGATGAACGCAGCAATCACGATCGGCAGAGGCGCCACGCGCATTTGGGAACCGCGTTGTTCACCGGCAGAGCATTCGGCAGGCTCCGTCGTTTCGACCGTTTATCGTCTAGTGTGCTTCGTCCCAGTTCTTTCCGGCGCGGGCTTCCACAACCAGCGGCACGCGCAACTGAATGGCGGGCAGTGACGCTTTTTCCATTACCTCGCGCGCCACGTCGCAGACATGCCGCGCCTGCGCGTCCCGTACTTCGATCACGAGTTCGTCATGCACCTGCAGCAGCATGCGGGCATCGAGGTCGTTGTCTGCAAACGCCGCCGGAAGGCGCGCCATGGCACGCCGGATGACATCTGCAGCCGAACCCTGGATGGGTGCATTGATTGCCTGACGTTCACCGAACGCGCGGTGTGCCGCGCTTTGCGCCTTCACATCGCGGATATGTATGCGCCGGCCAAAAATGGTTTCGACATAACCGTGCTCGCGCACAAATGCCTTGGTTGATTCCATATAGTCGCGGATACCCGGAAAGCGCTCGAAATATTTACGGATATAAGCGTCCGC
>JAGWSK010000151.1 GCA_028869355.1 Alphaproteobacteria bacterium
CGGCCAGTCGGGCATGGCGATCGCGTTCCTGTTCGCGCTCGGGACCAACCTTTTCGCGTATTGGAACTCCGATCGCGCGGTGCTGGCTATGTACGGAGCCCAGGAGGTGGATGAGACAAGCGCCCCGGAACTCGTGCATCTGGTTCGGGTGCTGTCCGAAAATGCGGGCCTGCCGATGCCGCGGGTTTATATAGCGGACAATCCGCAGCCGAACGCTTTTGCCACCGGCCGCAGTCCGGAGCACGCGGCGGTCTGCGCGACAACCGGGATTTTGCAACGCCTGAACCAGGAAGAACTGGCGGGCGTGCTGGCCCATGAGCTGTCGCACGTGAAAAATCGCGACACCCTGATCATGACCATCACCGCGACCTTCGCGGGCGCCATTTCCATGCTGGCAAATTTCCTGTTCTTCTTTGGCGGCGGCGGCATCGGCGAGCGGCGCAACAATCCGCTGGGTGGCATTGGCGCTCTGCTGGTGATGATTCTTGCGCCTTTGGCCGCGGCCCTGGTGCAGATGGCGATCAGCCGCACGCGTGAATATGAAGCTGATCGCAGCGGTGCATTATTGTCGGGCCGCCCATTGTGGCTGGCCTCGGCGCTGCGGCAGATTTCGGCAGGCGTCGAAGTCACTGAAAATCCCGCGGCGGAAACCCATCCCGCAACCGCCCATATGTGCATCATCAATCCGCTGCACGGCGGGGGGCTTGCAGGACTGTTTTCCACTCATCCTTCGACCGCGGATCGTATCGCGCGGCTTCAGGCGATGGCGGGTGAAATGGGCCAGGCTCCGCAATCAGGCCCGTGGAATTGATCGAGAAACCCGCCGGCATCGCGGCGCGGACGGCGGCGGTTTCGGCAATATCGGCGGTCTTGCGCAGACGAGTGCCGCTTGAGCGTGCTTCGGCAGAGTTGATCGACTCCGGACCGCTGCAGCCTCGCGATAAAGGTTTCGCGCGTGCACTTGCGACCGAAAGTTTCCGTCGCCTGGGTCAGATCGAGGCGCTGATCCGGAAATTCGTAACCAAACCGCCAGCGCCGCACCGGGCCGGCATGACACCGGAAATCCTGATCGCCGGGGCCTGTGAGTTGCTGTTCCTCAAAACGCCGGCGCATGCGGCGGTTGATGCGGCCAATCGTCTTGCGCAGGCCGACCAGGGCGCAGTGCATTTCAAACCGCTGATCAATGCCGTGCTGCGCCGAATCGCACGCGAGGGCGAGGCCATCATCAGCGCGCAGGATCCGGCGGCGCTCAACACACCCGATTGGCTATGGCCGCGTTGGCTCTCGGCTTTTGGTGAAGCAACGGCCCGTGCAATTGCAGACATCCATATGAATATCCCGCCGCTGGATTTGGGATTTGCCGGTGCGTCAATTCCCGAAATTTCGGGCGGCATAGAACTTGCTCCCGGACGCCTGCGGCTCAATCGCGGCGGGCGCGTCGAGGAACTGCCCGGATACATTGACGGCAGGTGGTGGGTGCAGGATTTTGCTGCCTCGCTTCCGGCCCGGCTGCTTGGCGATGTTGCTGGCAAGCGGGTCATTGATCTGTGTGCGGCGCCTGGTGGCAAAACGGCTCAGCTCTGCGCCGCCGGCGCGCAGGTAACGGCGGTTGATGTATCGCCGGAGCGCCTGGGCGTGCTGCGCGAGAATCTTTGCCGTCTAAATCTCAACGCGGAAATTATCGCCGCCGATATTCGTGACTGGCGGCCGCCGCAATCCGCGCCTTTCGTCTTCCTTGATGCGCCCTGCACGGCCACCGGCACGATCCGCCGCCATCCCGACCTGCCGTGGGTCAAGAGCGCGGCAGATATCGATATCTGCGCTGCTTTGCAGCAGGAGCTGATTGACGCGGCCGCCGCAATGACGGCACCCGGCGGCATTCTCATTTATGCCGTGTGTTCGCTGGAGGTCGAAGAATGCATCGAGCAGGTTGCAGCATTTCTGCGCCGGCACGAAGAATTTCGCCGCCAAGCCGTTGTTCCCGGCGAAGTCTTTGATGCGCTGTTCGTGTCATCCGATGGCGACCTCAAGACTCTGCCGTGCCATTGGGCCGACAAGGGCGGCATGGACGGCTTTTATGCCGCGCGGCTGAGAAGGACACATTGACAATCACTCGACGCAATTTGCGAATAGCATTAGTCTTGCGGTTGAACTTGGGGAGGCAGTCGGATGACTGCGAATTTCGACACGCTGGGCGAGGAATCCCAAACCTCGCCGGATGCCCCGCAGATCGTCAGGTTTCCCAGACTGCCAACACCCGAGGAGCGGCACTATCTGACGCGAGGATTGGGCCAACCCGGCGGAAAGCTTCCTCTGTTCGATCTCAACGGACATCCGGTTCATCCGTCGCTGGTACGCAGTTGCCTTGCCAGAGGTTGGGTTGAGCCGTGGTTTGCCAACCCGCTGAAACCCGACTGGCTGGTGTGCAAACTGACGGAGAACGGCCGTCGCGCGCTAACCGGCTGAGCAAATCACTTCGCCGAGAATGTCGCGTTGCGCTGGTGAATATTTCTAAATATAAGTCTGCGCATACCGAAGCCATTTACATGAAGACACTGTAGAATGAACAGCATGGCGCCCGGTGACCTTCCGCCAAGCCGGACGGAAACCGATGTCATCATAATTGGCGCCGGGCCGATCGGGCTGTTTGCAGTATTCGAGCTGGGATTGCTCGATCTCAAATGTCACCTGATCGACATACTCGACCGGCCGGGCGGGCAATGCACCGAGCTTTATCCGGAAAAACCAATCTATGACATTCCGGGCGTTCCGGTCGTAACCGGGCAGGAACTGACGGACCGGCTGATGCAACAGATACGGCCGTTCGGAGCGCAGTTCCACTTCAGTGAAATGGCCAATCGCCTGCACCGGCTCGAGGACGGACGCTGGCAATTGTCCACCGATGCCGGAACGGTTCTGGTCGCGCCCGTGATCGTCGTTGCGGCAGGCGGCGGAAGTTTTGTCCCCAAGCGTCCGCCGATTGCAGGCATCGAGGAATATGAGGGCAAATCGGTCTTTTATGCCGTGCGGCGAATGGAGCAGTTCCGCGGCCGCGACGTGCTGATCGCCGGTGGCGGCGATTCCGCGCTCGACTGGACCCTCAATCTCGCACCGGTCGCCAATCGTCTGACGCTGGTGCATCACCGCGACGGATTTCGCGCCGCACAGCATAGCGTCAATCGCATGCGCGAACTGGTGGGCGAAGGCAGAGTCAATTTTCACGTCGCGAACGTAAAGGCGCTGCACGGCGCCAATGGTCAGCTTGAAGCGGTCACGCTGACAGGACCCGACAAGAAAGAATGGCGCCAGGAAGCCAATGCCTTCCTGCCGTTTTTTGGGCTGACCATCAAACTCGGTCCGATCGCGGAATTCGGCCTGAATCTGCATGAGAACCTGATCCCCGTGGACACGGCCAAATTCGAGTCTTCGACGCCGGGAATTTTCGCCATTGGCGACATCAACGGCTATCCTGGAAAACTGAAGCTGATTCTCTCCGGCTTCCATGAAGCCGCGTTAATGGCGCAGGCGGCTTTCCACATCTGCCGCCCGAACGAGAAGCTGCGCTTCCAGTACACGACTTCGTCGTCGAACTTGCAGAAGAAGCTTGGGGTAGCCTAATTCCTCACCGATGAAAATTATTGCGACCGACCGCAAAGGCGTGGTGCACGAGGTCGAAGGCACCTTGGGCTGGACAGTAATGGAGGCGCTTCGCGACGCCGGGCTTCCGGTGGCGGCCGAATGCGGTGGTGCCTGCGCCTGTGCCACCTGTCACGTCTATGTCGACGAGGAATGGTTCGGGAAGCTGAACCCGCCCTCGCCGGAAGAACTCGACATGCTGGATATGGCGGTGGCGGTAGAGTCAAACTCCCGCCTGTCATGCCAGATACGCTGCGAACCGGCCCTTGACGGCATCACCGTCACCATAGCCCCCGAATAAGCGCCGGGGCACAGTCACATTTTGGTCACGCGAATCGGCCAGCTTTGGCTATGGCAATCGCCCGCAACGGACGATAGATTGAGCCAAGGCTTTATTTCTTTGGGGAGATTCGCGCCTTCAGTCATAGGTTCCCGCGGTGTTAGCCGAACGGTTTCCGGAGAACTGCCCGGCCCTTGTGCTCAATGCCGATTACCGGCCGTTGAGCTATTTTCCGCTTTCGCTGTGGTCATGGCAGGATGCCATCAAGGCGGTATTCCTGGACCGGGTGAACATTGTCGCGGAATATGAGCGGATCGTCCGCTCAGCCAATTTCCAAATGAAATTGCCGTCGGTGGTCTCGCTGAAGACCTACGTCAAGCCGATGCGCAATCCGGCCTTCACCCGGTTCAATGTGTTCCTGCGCGATCGCTTCCAGTGCCAGTATTGCGGGGCAAAGGAAGACCTCACCTTTGATCACGTGACGCCACGTTCACGCGGAGGCCGCACGACCTGGGAAAACGTGGTCACTGCCTGCGCAGGATGTAATCTGATGAAGGGCGGACATTTGCCCCATCGGGCCGGCATGCATCCGCGCATTCCGCCGCATAAGCCGACCGTGTCGGAATTGCAGAATAACGGCCGCTTGTTCCCGCCCAATTATCTGCACGAGTCCTGGACCGACTATCTTTATTGGGACATCGTACTGGATCCATAATAACTGCCGCTTGCGTTCGGCGACGCGTTACCGCAGTTTTCGCGAGTAGCAGTCTTTGGGGGCAAACATGCCAGCCAGAACAAAGAAAGCCACGCCGGCGCAGCGTGGACGGACAAAAAAAGCCGCGGCGAAATCCACGAGCCGGCGCTCGAAACCTGCCGAAAACCTGTTGCTGGTTGCAACCCGGAAAGGAGCATGGATTTTCCGGGGCGATTCCGGGCGTAAAGGCTGGCGCGCCGACGGTCCACATTTCCTCGGCCAGATCGTCAATCATCTCGTGCTCGATCCGCGCGACGGCCGCACCATGATCGCGGCCACCAGCACGGGGCACCTTGGTCCGACAATGCACCGCTCGAGTGATTTCGGACGCAGTTGGCAGGAAGCCAAACAGCCGCCGGCATTCGCCAAAGTACCCGAGGGTCAGACCGGGCGCAGCGTCAAACATACATTCTGGCTGGCGCCAGGACATGCGAGCGAACCCGCCGTCTGGTACGCCGGTACATCACCGCAGGGACTGTTCCGTTCTGAAGACGGCGGCAACCATTGGCAGCCCTTCGGCGCCATCAATGACGACCCGCAATACCGCAAGTGGATGGGGCAGGAACAGGACGGCACACCCGACGGGCCAAAGCTGCATTCGATCACCATCGATCCGCGTGACGCCAAACACATGTATTTGGGAATGTCAGGCGGCGGGGCGCATGAGTCACGCGACGGCGGACGAAGCTGGACACCGCTCGCCAAGGGCCTGGAAGTCGTCGAAGGCTTCAATGCCGCCGATATGACCTTTCACGATCCTCATTGCATCCGCATTTGCCCGAGCAATCCGGACCGGCTCTATCAGCAGAACCATTGCGGCATCTATCGCATCGACCGTCCCTCGGACGAATGGGTGCGCATCGGCAAGAACATGCCCGCCCGCGTCGGCGACATCGGCTTTAACATGGTTGTGCATCCGCGCGACGACAAGGTCGTGTGGGTGTTCCCGATGGATGGCCAGACTGTCTGGCCGCGCACCAGCCCCGAAGGCAAGCCCTGCGTCTACCAGACGACAAATGGCGGCAAGACGTGGAAACGCCGCGACAGCGGCTTGCCGGAAAACCAGGCGTGGTGGACGGTGAAGCGGCAGGCCATGACAGCCGACGGCCATGACCCGATTGGGCTGTATTTCGGTACAACCAGCGGCGACATCTGGATGAGCCGGGATGAAGGCGCGAAATGGACCAATATTGCGCGCCACCTGCCGGAGATTTACGCCGTCGAAGCCGCCGTGCGCGCATAGGCGGCGCAGTGTCCCGATTCTGAAATTCGCTTGATCTCGATATCGGCATCCATGCGAATTTCAGAGTCGTTAGGGCACTGCCAAATCTCAATTCCTGGTGTCGTTTCGGTTTCGAAATTCGCCAAGTGCGCTATATAGACATCATGCGAATTTCGAAACCATGACACTAGATGAAGGTGCTGATCCCAACGCCGCTGCGCTCGTACACTGGCGCACGCGAGGTCGAGGCGGGTGGCGGATCGGTGGCGGAGGTGCTCTCCGAACTGGACCGGCGCTATCCCGGTTTCCGATTCCGCATGGTGGATGAGCAGAACCGGGTGCGCCCGCATATCCGGGTGTTCGTCAACGGCGAGCAGATTTTCGATTTGCGCCGTCCACTCGGTCCATCCGACTCGATTCACATCGTGCAGGCTCTGAGCGGCGGCTGATGTCAAGCGCGCCCGCCGCTGCACCTCTGCCGCTGGATGGCGTGCGCGTGCTCGATGTCAGCCAGATCATGGCGGGGCCGTTCTGCTCCATGCTGCTCGGCGACATGGGCGCCGACGTGATCAAGATCGAACCGCCGCCGGAAGGCGATCAGACGCGCCGCGCCATGGCGCTTAAAATGAAAGGCAAAGACAGTCTCGGGTTCTTTAATCTCAATCGGAACAAACGAAGCTTTGTCCTCGATCTCAAGACACAGGCCGCGCGCCAGGTCTTTTACCGGCTGGTGCAAACCGCCGATATTCTGGTGGAAAACTACCGGCCGGGTGTGACCCAGCGCCTCGGGATCGATTACCCCACGCTGAACGCGATCAATCCACGGCTGATTTACGCCAGCATCTCCGGATTTGGACAAACCGGTCCGTGGTCCGGACGGCCGGGATTCGATTTGATCGCGCAAGCGATGTCGGGCGTGATGAGCGCCACTGGCCAGCCAAACGGTCCGCCGACCAAGTCGGTCGTGCCGGTATCCGACATAGGCTGCGCACTCTTTACCGTATACGGAATATTGTCGGCATTCATTCAACGCGGCAAGACCGGCCGGGGACAGTATATCGATGCGGCGCTGTTCGAAGCCGCGATTGCGTTCTCGATCTGGGAGATTTCGGATTTCTGGGGAACGGGCCAGGTGCCGGGACCACTCGGCACGGCCAATCGCTTCAGCGCGCCCTATCAGGCCGTGCGCGCAAAGGATGGCTGGTTTGTCTTGGGCGCCAATTCCAACCGGCTGTGGCAGAGTTTGTGCCAGCTTCTCGAGCGTCCCGATCTTGCGGCTGACGCACGCTTCGCAACGATTCCCGGCCGGCTTCAGCATCGGCTCGCGTTGATCGAAGAAATCGAAAAGAGTTTTGCCGCTCGAAACGCCGGTGAATGGGTCGAACTATTGCTGCGGGCCGGAATTCCCGCAGGACCTATCCTTAATTATGCCGAAGCGCTGAACAGCGAGCAGGCACTTGCACGCGAGGCGGTCATGGAAATCGACCATCCGGTTGAGGGCCGGGTCAAATCCATCGGGTTTCCCGTCAGGCTGTCGGAGACGGTTCAGCGCGTGCGGCGCCCGCCACCGCTCCTTGGCGAACATAATGAAGAAATTCTCGATGAACTCGGCATCACCAGCGAGTTGCGAACGCAGTTACGAAACAGGGGGACGCCATGACGGGCCGGGTGACATACAGCAAATCCGGCGCGACAGCCTTCGTGCTGTTCGACCGTCCCGAAGCGCGCAACGCCATAACCTGGGACATGTATGAACAACTCGGCGCCGCGTGCCGGGCGATCTCTGCCGACCGCGACGTGCGCGTTGCCGTGTTTCGGGGCGCGGGCGGCAGTTTCGCCGCCGGAACCGATATCGCACAATTCCTGGAATTCACGGGCGGCGAAAGCGGCATTGCCTATGAGCGGCAGATCGAAGCTTCCATCGAACTGATCGAGCGCATACCGAAACCGGTGATTGCCATAGTCGAAGGCAACTGCGTTGGTGGCGGGCTGATGATCGCCACCGCCTGCGATCTCAGGATCGCGACACCAAATGCGAGGTTCGGAGTTCCAATCGCACGCACCCTGGGCAATTGTCTATCGCCAAGGAATGTCTCACGCCTCTTGCAGCATTTCGGCCCGGCGCGCGCCAAACGCATGTTGCTCTTTGCTGAACTGATCGGCGCAAAAGACGCCGAGAGTTGCGGTTTCCTGGCGCGGATCGTGGAGAGTTCCGAACTCGAAACCGTCTCAGGCGAGCTTTGCACCAGAATTGCGGCGCAAGCCCCGATCACCATGATGGCGGCAAAAGAAATGATTCGGCGTATTGGAACGGCCATTTTGCCCGATTGCGATGACCTTATCCGCACGGTTTACGGCAGCGCCGATTTCCAGGAGGGCGTGCAAGCCTTCGTGACGAAACGCCCGCCACAATGGCACGGGGAATGAATCGCGCATGGCATTCGCCGGCGGTCCCGTTTAATCTCCAGACGAACAGACAAGGTTCCGATTATGACGAAGCATTGGCTATTCGCTGCCGGCGCGATGCTCGCTTTGTGCAGCGGTGTTGCAGACGCGCGGCAATGGGAGCCACCACCGCAGATGGCGGCGCTCGACTATTCCCAGATCAGTCACATCAAGCCCGATGGCCAGGTCGTTCTGTTGTGGTGGATAGTGCCGGAAATCTTTATGCCGAATCCTAATAATCAGGCGCTCCTCAACGTTCTGTCTCACTATGTTGTTCTTGGCGTGGTGCAAGGGCGGTCAGGCGCCAACGGAGGCTTGACCTTTGACCCGGTCCCCGCTCTGCAGATCACGGATCAGGCAGCCCACAGTTATTCGCCGCTGCCCGACAACATGCTTCCCGCAGATGTGGGGCAGGCGCTGACCACGGTCGAGAATCTCGCGCGCCAAACCCCGGTGGCACCACTGGCGCAAGGAATGCACTGGTTCGTGTATCAGGCGGACACCATTCATAGCTGTGCGCCGGGCCGGATGTCGATTGCGCTTTCGGCCGAGACATACACTTACGACACGCCAATTCCCGGCTGCCCGAAATAGCCGCACCCTCGGTCAATCCGATTTCAGAGACCCGGCCGCCGTTATGGCCGGGTTTTTCATGCCTTGCCCGACAACGCCGCAAGAACACGTTCCGGAGTCAGCGGAAGCTGGCGGATGCGCACGCCAATCGCGTCGAATACCGCGTTTGCGACTCCGGGCCACACGCTTTCGCTCGCCGGTTCACCCACGCGCATGGGCGGCAAATCGGGCCGGTCCAGCAGAACGATGTCGATTTCGTCCGGTATCTCGCTGAAGGTGATGATCGGATAAGATGACCAGTCGAGACTTGTCACACGCGAGCGGTCGAACTTCACTTCTTCCTTCAGCGCACGGCTGATGCTCTGAATGACGCCACCTTCGATCTGGTTGCGTACCGCACCGGGATTGACGACCAGGCCGCAATCCTGGGCAATAGTCACACGCTGTACACGGACGACTCCGCTCCTGCGATTCACCGCGACTTCGTAGATGCCGGCGACATTGGTATCGGTGTCGCTGCCCAGCATCGCAACTCCCCGGCCATAAGCGATGTCACCGGAACCGGGTGCTGTGCCGGATGCGCGGGATTGCCATTTCGCCGTCTCAGCCGCGGCTTTGAGAACTGCCAGACCGCGGGGGCGCGGCGAATGTTCCAGCCGGAACGCAATCGGGTCCTCACCGGCAGCCGCGGCCAGTTCGTCCATGAAACATTCGGCGACGAAAATATTGTCTGGCGAGCCGACGCCGCGCATCGAACCAACGCGGATGCGTAAAGGGCCCTGCCGGTGCGATGCCGGGCCGAGATAGGTGAACACAACCCGTTTATTGGGCAGGTCCTGATACACCGGATCGAAATTTCCCGCCGCGCCGCTGAATCCCTCTTCCAGCCCCGGTTTGGTCCAGCCGGCCAGTTGCGCGGTGACCAGGCTGCCCGGTTCGCCGCCATGTTTCGGCTCGTGATATTCGGGCCGCGAATAGCCGGAGAATCCGAACGTGCGTGCGTCCCAGGCAGCGATCTTGCCGTTGCTGTCCAGACCGCCGCGGCATTCGCTGATGCGCGCCGCTTTATAGGCTTCCCAGCCGTTCTCATCGGCGCGTGACCATTGCACCCGCACCGGCCGGCCAACCGCGCGCGACAATACGACGGCATCGACAATCACGTCATCGGCGCCGTTCTGACCATAACAGCCCGAGGCCTCGGCGTAGATCAGGCGAACCTTCTGGTTTGCCAGCCCGAGGAATTTGGCCACCGCCTCGCGCGTGCCATACGGGGTTTGCGTGCCGCACCAGACCGTCACGCCATCGTCCCGCACATCGGCAATGGCGCAGGACGGCCCGATCGAACCGTGATGGTGGTAAGGCGTCATATAGGTCGCCGAGATCGTCTTCGCCGACTCGGAGAGGCCACTTTCGACGTCGCCGCGATGGACCAGCAATCCGCCCGGTGCGTCTTTGGGATAGCCCTGCCGAAATTCCGGCAGATTCCGTATCGTCGCGTGCAAATTTTTCTGATCCGGAAGCCCCGCCCAGCTCGTCCATTGTACTCTGAGCGCCTGCGCCGCAGCGATCGCCTGTTCTTCGCGCCGGCAAACGACGCCCACGAGATCCTGCACCCGCACGACTTTGACGAGGCCCGGAACATGCGCGACCGAGCTTTCATCTATCGCAACGACAGAAGCCCCATGCGCCGGCGGTCGAATCACCCGGGCATGCAGCATGCCGTCGACTTTGATGTCCTGCATATAGGTGAAGCTGGCAAAGACCTTCTCCGGAACGTCCCAGCGCGGCAGCGATTGTCCGACAATTTTGTATTCGTCAGGCCTTTTGGGCTTGGCTCTTCCGGTGATCTTCGCTTCGAAATGCCTGCCGCCAACCAGTTCGGCATAAGTCACGCTGCGCTGTTTTGAATCGCGCAGCGTCACGGCTCCGTCCCCCGTCATCAGGCGCTCCGCCGGGACGCCGAGTTTTTGCGCCGCCAGATCGATCAGCACCGCGCGGGCTTCCGCAGCGGCAATCCGGATCGGACGCGAATGGGCCGAAATGGTACGGCTGCCGGAGGAAACGAACTGATCCGGCGTGTGGTCGGTATCCGGCAGCACAAGGCGAACGCGCGCAAACGGCATATCGAGCTCTTCGGCCATGACCTGCAACAGCCCGGTCGAACTTCCCGTGCCGAGTTCGCAGCAGCCGGAATACAGCGTCGCGTGTCCGTCTTCGGAAATCGCAATCCAGGAATCCACCTGATCCGTAGGCGGACCGTAATCACCGGCTTCGGCCGCAGCCGCAGGCGAATGGCGCGCTGCGTTCGCCAGCGTAAATCCGACCACAAGCCCGCCCAACTGGCGGATGAATTCGCGGCGATCGGGGGCGCTCCTGGTCATCTCCATCTCAGACCCCCGATGCGCGCCTGATCGCGCGGATAATGCGGAGATGCGTGCCGCAGCGGCAGAGATTGTTCTCCAGCGCAGCCTTGATCTCGGGGACTGAAGGCCGTGGGTTCTTTTTGAGCAGGGCGGCCGCCTGCATGATCATTCCGTTAATGCAGTAACCGCACTGCACCGCCTGTTCGGCAATGAATGCGGTCTGCAGCGCATGGGGATGATCCCTGGTCCCGAGCCCTTCGAGCGTGACGATTTCATCATCGGGGCCGATCGCGGATAGCGGCCGCGTGCAGGAACGAACCGGCTGGCCATTGACGTGCACTGTGCAGGCGCCGCATTGACCGAGACCGCAGCCAAAGCGCGGGCCGTGGAGTCCGGCATCGTTGCGCAACACGTAAAGCAATGGCATCGCAGCGTCATCCACTGTGACGCCTAAAGCCTTTCCATTCACGCGGATGGTTTTTGTCGTCGCCATCGGTTTTGTTACGGCCGGCCTGGGAGCGGCTATTCTCCCGTTATCGCGCTCGGCGGCGCGCCGGTCACTGCCAACCTGTGTCCGTCCGGCAATATAACCGCCAGAAGCTGCCCGCCATGAGAACCGGATTTCAGCGGATGCATCGTGACCGTAACCTTGTCGCCGACTTTGATGCTGTCCGGCTTCCAGCCATTCTTGGTCGCCTGGCCGGTGCCCTGCATTTCCAGGCCATATTCGATAGCGTTGCCGCTTTCGTCGCTCACCATCATGTAAATCCAGGCATGCGGATTGGTCCATTGGAATTCCTTGACTGTGCCGGTCAAGGTCAACGTCTTGTCGCGATCGAACATGGCGAAGGAGTGGTGCGCCATGGCCGGGACAGACAACACGGCGAACATGCACGATGCGGACAGTATCGCTTTGAACTTCATGACAATCTCCGACACAGCATTTGGCCGAACCGGGACATTATAATAGGATCGCGGTCAGGCTTGAAAGCCATCGGAGGACGGCATGCGTTTGTCGTTGCTGGTTGTCGCAGGTGCAATGCTCATCGCCGTTCCCGCGAATGCGGCGGACTGGAAGCTTATGCCGTTTCCGGATCAGGGATTTGGCATCGAAAGCCCGGTGCCGCTGGTGAAAGGCACGGGTATGTATCAGGGAGCGGTTGCGGGGCGTGTTCCCACCGTCACCTATTCCGGCGAACTGAATAAAATCACCTACAAGGTTACAGTGATCGACGTTTCAAAACGCCCGGCAGAAGCCGTAAATCTGTACGAAGAAATGGAAGCGCTGCTGGAGCTGCAGGGAAAGGTCATCGGCAATGATTCCATGGGAATCGAGCCGGGCAAAGAGCGCCAGTACGGCCGTGAACTCGTGATCCAGGCCAAGGACGGCAGCCTGCGGCGGATCGGCCTGATGTACCAGAAGGGCAAAATCTATCAGGCCGAGGCAACGATAATGCCCGGAGGCGACAAGGAATCATTCGATCCGGAGCGATTTGCCGATTCGATTATCTTCGATCTCGACCCGAAGCGCCGCGAAGACCGTTGCGCCGACCCCAACAATTTCAAAGCCGGCAATTAATTCAGGATATTTCAGTTGCGCGTAAACGCGGACGCTCTCCTGGACTCGCGCCCAATCGGGTCGCTGCAAATCCGCGTCTTCGTGTTTTGCGCACTGGTCGCACTGCTCGATGCGGTGGACAGCCAGGCGATCGGGGTTGCCGGTCCGCTGATGGCGGCCGGGCTGAAAATGTCACCTGCGGCATTTGCTCCGGCCTATTCGGCCGGATTGCTTGGCGCAGCCATTGGCGCGCTCGCGTTTGGACCGGTCAGTGACCGCTATGGCCGCCGGCCGGCATTGCTGTATACGACCGGGGTGTTCGGCGTGTTCACTTTGCTGACCGCCTTCACCAATTCCTTTCCGCTTCTGTTCGCCTGCCGGCTGATCGCAGGTCTCGGTCTTGGCGGCGCCACTCCCTGCTTCATCACAATGGCCGCCGAATATGCGCCCCAGCGTAGCCGTGCGATGTTCGTGAGTCTGCTGTGGGCCGGTTATCCGCTCGGCAATTCGGTCGGTGGCGTGATGACATCGTTTCTGGTCGCGCGCTTTCATTGGCCGGTGATCTTCCTCGCCGCCGGGGCGCCCACCATCCTGTTGGTGCTCGCGATGCTGGCTTTTCTTCCCGAGTCGCTGCGCTTTCTGGCATCGGCGGGAAAAACTGCCGCGGCACTGCGCGTCGCGCGCCGCCTCGATCCGGAATTGCCGCACGAGACCGAAATCGCCGGCACAATGCGCGCGCCGGCCGCGAGAATTCCGCTGCGCGACCTGTTCACCGAAGGCCGCGCCCCCACGACTATTCTCGTCGGTCTGATGCTGTATTTTGGTTTTGCCACCACGACCGTGATTGTCCTGCAAACGCCCACGCTGTTCCGGCAGGCGGGAATTCCGCTGAACACCTCCGCGCTGCTGGTGGCGATCTACAGCCTGGTTGCGACCTTCGGCATGGCGATCGCGGGACGCCTGCTGGAGCGGTTCGGCGCTGTGGCGGCGCTCACCCCGCCATTCATTGGCGGTGGCGTTCTGTTGGCAAGCCTCGGACTTGTGGATTCATCACCCCTGGCCGCGGGCGCGATCATGCTGTTGTTGGGCCTGACAGCTTCTGTCGGTGCTTCCGGTGCGATTGCCCTTGCCGCCACATCCTATCCGACCGCAATGCGCTCAGCCGGAACCGGCTGGGCCATGGCACTCGGCCGATTTGGTCAGGTCTGCAGTCCGCTGGTGATCGGCGCAATGCTGGCGTTTCACTGGACGCCCGCGGAGATCCTCATAGCCATGGCGCTGGCGCCGGTGCTCGGTGGAGCTTGTGTGCTGCTGAAAGCGAAATTCACCGCGCCGAGCGTCGCGCTGTCACCGCCCGCGACCGTCTGAACCATTCGAGCGATGCGTCAAATCCGGCGGATGGTCCGGATGCTGAGCGATTCCAGGGACTGCGTTCGCTCATCCACGAGCGCCAGCGGTTCAACCGAGACCTGCATGTGAAAACCGTTGGCGTGAATGAGTCGCGCCGAATCGAGCATGATTCCGACGTGACCCTTCCAGAAGATCAGATCGCCACGCCTGAGCGAGGCATCGCGCGGCAGCTCTGCGCCAAGCGCCGATTCCATCATGTCGGTATCACGCGGCGAGGCGATCCCACCTGACTCCAGCGCCGTCTGGACAAGGCCCGAACAGTCGATTCCCGTCCAGGTCTTGCCGCCCCAGACATAGGGGACGCCGATAAGGCGCTCGGCCGCCGAGACCCAATCGGATATCACCGCGTCCACCGGCGCGAGGTGGCGCGCAAAGGCAAACACGCCGTTCGTGAGCCGCGCGAACCGGCCGGTCGCATCCGCGACAGAAACCTTGGCATTCATCGGCATGACCTGGCGCGCGCCGTGCTTGACATCGGGGGCAACAAACAAGGGGGTCGCCAGCGTCTGCACGCGGTGCGTCGCAACTTCGGGCGGCGCAAACGCGTCCGCGCGCGCGTATCCGACGTAATTGTCAAGATCGGATTGGCCCCAGACCCATCCGTTCTTCTCTTCATAGATATTGAAAGTTTCGCCAAACAAAACCTGCGTTTGCAGCCCGGAAGGTTCGTCCGGCCGTTTGAACAAGCCAACGGCCGCGCGCACTGCCTGCGCCTTGCGCGCTTCAACAAATGCCGCAGCTTCCACTTTGCCCTTTAGGTGTGCCGCCGCGAGATCGCCACGCGCCGGTGTCAGCCGCGGGTCGAAGCCCGCCGTCACAGTTCGCGTCCGAAGCGGCGCGCAATCACCGCAAACATCGCGCGCGAGCCATTGGCTTCTGCGCCGCGGCGCCGGCCGGGCTTGGGCCGGTCCACCCAGGCCGGGATGTCGAAATGCGCCCAGCATTTCGCATTGGTGACGAAGCGGTCGAGAAACAGCGCCGCCGTGATTGCCCCCGCCAGCGGATAATCCGGCGCGTTGTTGACGTCGGCAATGCTGCTGTCGATCGCCGAATCATAGGATCGCCACAACGGCAGCCGCCACAAGTGATCATTCTCTTCGCGCCCGCAATCGATCAGATCGCTCGCCAGGGTATCATCATCGGTGAAGAACGGCGGCAGCTCCATCCCGGTCGCAGCGCGCGCCGCGCCGGTCAGCGTCGCAACGCAGAACATCAGCGCCGGTGTTTCATTATCTGCCTCCGCCAGGGCATCGGCGAGTATCAGCCGCCCTTCGGCATCGGTATTGCCGATTTCGACATGCAGTCCCTTCCGGCTGGGCAGTACATCGCCCGGGCGGAAAGCGCTGCCCGATACACTGTTCTCCACCGCCGGAATCAGCACCCGCAGCCGCACCGGCAGTTCGCCGCCCATGACCATGCTGGCGACTGCCAGCACACAGGCCGCGCCGCCCATGTCCTTTTTCATGGTCGCCATGCCGGAAGCGGATTTCAGATCCAGACCGCCGGAATCGAAGCAAACGCCTTTGCCGACCAGCGTCACCTTCGGATGTTCCGCGTTACCCCAAATGATGTCGATCAGCCGTGGCGGACGCGCACTGGCGCGGCCAACCCAGTGCACCAGCGGATAACCTTCCCGCAGCAGAGCATCGCCTTCAATCACGTGCACTTCTCCGGCGTGGCGCATCGCAAGCGCCCGCGCCGCCTGTTCCAGTTCGGCCGGGCCCATGTCATTGGCAGGCGTGTTGATCAGGTCGCGTGCGAGAAACACAGCCTCGGCCATGCGCGTGACCGCCGCCGCATCCACTCCTTCAGGCACAACAAGCCTCGGACTTTCCGGTTCGCCGGAATTGCCCGACCGCTTGCGATAGCGGCCGAACCGGTATGTCCCGATAATCCAGGCGTAGGCGGCGCGGGTGCCGCCGAATCCCGGCGGCACGGTTTCCAGCCGGTAGCTGCCCTTCGGCAAGCGCTCAGAGAACAGCGCCAGCGCGTGAACATCCAGTCCCTTACCCAATCCGAGGACCGCGCCGGCCAATGCCCCGTCCGCGCCTGGCAGGAACGCCAGTTCGCCGTCTTTGGCGCCGAACGCGGTCGCCTTGAGCCAGGCCGATTCACTCGGAGCAAGGCGTTCGAGGAATGGATTCAGGTCACGCTGCAGGACTGCGTGCAGCGGCAGCGCTGGACCGGAACCCGCTTCGGAGGGAATGACGAATAGCTTTGCCATACAGTGTTGTTATAGGAATCGCGACGCGCCGGCGCAATCAGCGCGGCTCGGAGTTCACGGGGAAATGCCGGCTCATGACAGTCGATACGCAGTACACACTGTTTATTGGAACCAGGAATTATTCGTCATGGAGCCTGCGTCCGTGGCTGGCGATGAAAATGGCGGATATCCACTTTACCGAGATTGTCATTCCGCTGCGTCAGCCGGACACCAGGGAAAAAATCCTCGAACATTCTCCATCCGGCAAAGTTCCGCTGCTCGTGATTGAGCGCCAGAACACAAAGGAGCTGGTCTGGGACAGCTTTGCAATTTGTGAAACGCTGGCCGAACGTTTGCCTGCGGCACAGCTATGGCCGGAAGGGGCCGTCGCCCGTGCATTTGCACGCAGCATTGCCGCCGAGATGCATTCCGGCTTTGCCGAACTGCGCGCCGCGCTGCCCATGGAGATCATCGCGCGCAAACGGCCGGCGCCGCTCGCCGATGCGGTTCACCGGCAGGTGAACCGCATTCACGATATCTGGTATCAGGCACTCAAGCTGCATGGCGGACGCGACGGATTTCTGTTCGGCCGCTTCTCTATCGCCGACGCCTTCTATGCTCCGGTCGTCACCCGCTTTGTAACCCACGGGATTTCACTTCCGCCGCTGCTGCAGGAATATTCGCAGCGGATACTGGCTTTGCCCGCGATGCAGCAATGGGCCGCCGCCACACAAAGCGAGAGCCGGTAAAAAAAGGGGCGCCCAAAGGCGCCCCGATTAAGCAGGCGTTTTCCGCTGAAGTGGTTGCCGGTTCCGCCTTCGTCAAGACTTCGGCGGACCAGGTATCCCGCTGCTCGCCCGCCGAAGCTTTAAGCGGAGGCGGGTCGGCGAAGAAAAACGCGCCATGAAAAACTACACGTGGATCATCTCGCCATGCAGGTTGATGTCGAGACCTTCGACCTCAACTTCGCGCTTGACACGCAGCCCGATGGACATGTCGAGCACTTTGAGGATGACGAAGGTTCCGAAGGCGCAGTACAGGAATGTGCCGGCGACATCATAGAACTGGATCAGCATCTGGTGGCCATTGCCATCGATGAGCCAGCCGCCCATCGGCGCGCCCATGGGATTGATCGCCTTGCTGGCCAGTGCTCCGGTCAGCATGGCGCCGAGCGCCCCGCCGATGCCGTGCACGCCCCATGCGTCGAGCGCGTCGTCATAGCCGAGCGCTTTCTTCATGTGCACTGCACTCAGGTAGCAGACAACGCCGGCGAGGACGCCGATAATCAGTGCCCCCTGCGCATTGACGAAACCGGACGCCGGAGTGATCGCGACCAGCCCCGCCACAGCGCCGGAAATCATTCCGAGTACAGATGGTTTCTTCGCCACCAGCCACTCCGCGAACATCCATCCCAATGATGCCGCCGCCGTGGCGATCTGGGTTGCAGCCATGGCCATGCCCGCATTCACGTTCGCGGTCACCGCCGAACCGGCATTGAATCCGAACCAGCCGACCCAAAGCAGTGAAGCGCCGATCACGCTGAGCGAAAGATTATGCGGCGCCATGTTCTCGCTGCCATAGCCGACGCGCCGGCCGAGCATCAGGCAGGTGATCAACCCCGCGGTTCCGGCATTCAGGTGCACCACCGTACCGCCGGCGAAGTCCAACGCTCCCATCGAACCGAGCCAGCCGCCCCCCCA
>JAGWSK010000152.1 GCA_028869355.1 Alphaproteobacteria bacterium
ACTTATCGGGGGGAAGAGGATTTCTTTTCTTATCGGCGCACCACGCACCGCAAAGAACGCGATTATGGCCGGCAATTATCGGTGATCGCACTTTCCGCCTGAGCATCCGCGCGCAGATTTCCGTTGTTGACAAACCCATCCGGCGTCGCAGCCTGAGGTTTACGCCCCTGAACTGCCTTGCTAAAAGGCACCCGCCCCACGCAAACCCGCAGGTATGCTGAATGAAGCTGCTGGCCGGCAACAGCAATCGCCCGCTCGCCGAAGCGATCGGTCAATACCTGCATGTTCCGTTTACCCGGGCACTCGTGCGCCGCTTCGCCGACATGGAAGTGTTCGTCGAAATCGAGGAGAACGTCCGCGGCGAGGACATGTTCGTCATCCAGTCGACGAGCTTTCCGGCCAATGATCATCTGATGGAATTGCTGATCATCATCGATGCGCTGCGCCGATCGAGCGCCAAGCGCATCACCGCGGTGATTCCATATTTCGGTTATGCGCGCCAGGATCGCAAGCCAGGACCGCGCACGCCGATTTCCGCCAAACTGGTCGCCAATCTGATCACCCAGGCGGGCGCATCGCGCGTTCTGACGGTTGATCTCCATGCCGGACAGATCCAGGGATTTTTCGATATCCCCACCGATAATCTCTATGGCCAACCCGAGATGGTGCGCGACATCCGCGATTATCTCGACAATGAGCATTTGATGGTGGTGTCGCCCGATGTCGGCGGCGTGGTGCGGGCGCGCGGTCTGGCAAAACGGCTCGGCGCCGATCTCGCCATTGTCGACAAACGCCGCGAACGCGCCGGTGAATCGGAAGTCATGAACATCATTGGCGATGTTTCCGGCCGGATTTGCCTGCTGGTGGACGATATTGTCGATTCCGGCGGCACGATCTGCAATGCCGCGGATGCGTTGCTCGAGAAGGGCGCAAAGGCGGTTTATGCCTATGCCACCCACGGTGTGCTGTCGGGCGGGGCCGTGGCGCGCATCAGGGATTCGCAGTTGAAATCGCTGGTCATCACCGATTCCATCGCGGCAACCGAAGATATCCGCAAATGTTCCAATATCCGGCGGATATCGATTGCCAATCTGCTGGGTGAAGCGATTTACCGCATCGCCAACGAGAAATCCGTCTCCAGCCTGTTCGACTGATTGCTTTCACCACCCCGACTGAGGCTACCGGGACGGCATCAGTTTCTGGCGCAAATAGACCATTGTGAGTGCGTTCATTTCGGCCTGCTCGGCATGGTCTGATGCCGCCGCGTGGCCACCTTCGGTGTTTTCGAAGAACAGAACCTCGTTGCCGCCGGCTTCCAGTTTCGCGGCCATTTTGCGCGCATGGATCGGTGTCACGCGATCATCCGATGTCGCGGTGACGAAAAGAAACGGCGGATATTTTACGCCTGCGCGGACATTCTGGTAAGGCGAGTAGCGCAAAATCGCCGCGCGCTCGTCCGCGTTGTCGGGATCGCCATATTCGGCAATCCACGACGCGCCCGCGCCGAATTTGGTGTAGCGGATCATGTCGAGCAGCGGGACCTGGCAAACCACGGCGGCGAAAAGATCCGGGCGCTCGACCGCAACCGTAGCGACCAGAAGTCCGCCATTGGATCCGCCCATGATGCCAAGCTGTTTGGACGTGGTCAGTCCGCGCCGGAGCATGTCCTCTGCGACAGCGATGAAATCATCATAGGATTTCTGCCGGTTGGTTTTCAGCGCCGCCTGGTGCCAGGCCGGGCCGAATTCGCCACCGCCGCGAATGTTTGCCACCGCGTAAGCACTGCCCCGGGAGAGCCACAGACGCCCCATGCTGCTCCAATAGAACGGCGTCTGCGAAATTTCGAAGCCGCCATAACCATAGAGCAGCATCGGACCGGGGCCGCTCGCGTTCTTTGCACGGACGACAAAATACGGAATGCGCGTCCCGTCTTTGGACACGGCCTCATATTGCGACGCAGCATAGGGCGCTGCATCGAATCGCGCCGGCGCCGATTTGATCGCCGCAAGTTGCCCATCGTGATCGGCATAAACTGTCGCCGGAGTCAGGAAATCTTCGAACCTGAAATAGGCGCCGGGACCATATCCGTTGGCCGAAGCCACGCCTGTCGAACCGCCTTTGGGCAGAGCGAGTTCAGAGTCGTGCCACGCACCGGCCGAATCGCGATGAAACGCGCGAATACTGCCCACCACATTGCTGTAGATCGCGGCATAGACGGCATCGCGTCCGATGGCGACGCGTTCGACCGAGCTTCGCTGTCCCGGCGTGTACAACACATCGACGCGGGGCAATTCGTTCGTGTCGAGAAAGCTCTTGAGTGGAAATGCGATCAACGACCCTTGCGCAATTTTTGCCTGCCCTGGCGGGGTCCAGTCGCTGCGGAGAGTGGCAAGCAATTGTTCATGAGGCGCGCCGGCATGCATGACGCCCTGTACCTCGGCTGACAGCGGCAGCGGGATTTGAATCGTCCCGCCGTCCGCCGTGACGTCGTAATATTCCGTCTCGAAATAATTAACGCCCCGGCTGACCATCGCGTCGGCGCCGTATGGACTGTGATATGTGGCCGGCGAGGCGATCACATCATCTGTTTTCGCTTCAAATACCGGCTTCGCGTCATCGATGTTCTGTCCACGGCGCCAGAGTTTCACGATCCGCGGATATCCCGCTTTGGTCAGTGTACCCTGGCCAAAGTCGGTGCTGAACAGGATTGTGTCCGCGTCTACATAGGCCGCCTCGGCTTTCGCTTCGCCGAGCGAAAATCCGTTTTCGACAAATCGTTTCCCGGCTGGCGCGTATTCCCGCAGCACGACCGTATCGCCACCGTCCGGCGACAACTTCAATAGACAGCGCGAGAGATCGGCGGAACAGGTTGCGCCCTTGTACACCCAATTCTTGCCTTCCTCGGCCGATAACCGGTCAAGGTCGAGCAGCGTGTCCCATTGCGGCGCGGCGCTCTCATAGGATTCAACCGTGGTCTGGCGCCAGATACCTCTGACATGCTCCTTGTCCTGCCAGAAATTCAGCACCACATCGCCATGTAGCTGACCGGCCGGGATGCGATCATCGGCATCCAGCATCTGCAGCAGGACCTGGTAGTCCTGCGCATAATAAGGATCGGATTTCAGCGCCTTGAAGGTGATTTGATTTTGGCTCGTGACCCAATCCAGTGCCTGCGCACCACGGATATCCTCAAGCCAGAGAAAAGGATCGTCGCTCTCCACTGCCTTAACGCCTGTTAACACCATGCCGAAGACCAGCACCGCAAGGATCGAAATCGCCGAACGTCTCATTCCATCTCTCCGCGCCAGCGCTGGTCAGCACCAGTGCCCCGATTCTGAAATTCGCCTGATCTCTATATCGGCATGCATGCGAATTTCAGAATCGCAAGGACACTGGCAAATCTTTGATTCCCGGCGTCGTTTCGGTTTCGAAATTCGCCAGTTGCGCTATATAGGCATTATGCGAATTTCGAAACCACGACGCAGGGCTGGCGGCCCTATAACGCGCCGATGACATCGTTCCTGAAAATGCATGGTTTAGGCAATGATTTTGCTGTGTTCGACGGCAGGGTTTTTCCCGTGCCGGTTAATGCGGCTGTCGCGCGTGCCATCGCCGACCGCAAACGGGGCATCGGATGCGATCAGGTGATTGTGATGGAAAAGGCGCAAAACGGTGCCGCGGCGTTCATGCGGATTTTCAATGCCGACGGAAGCGAGGTGGAGTCCTGCGGCAACGCTGCGCGCTGCGTGGCCTGGCTGCTGATGGCCGAACATGAGAAGGACCAAATCGACATCACGACCGCCGCGGGAACACTGTCCTGTTCCACCGCCGGAGAGGGCGAGATTAGCGTCGATATGGGCTTGCCAAAGCTTGATTGGCGGGAAATTCCCATGTCGCAGGCGGTGGATACGGCGAGCTTTGTGTTGCCGGTCACAGGCTTTGGCGGAGAATATCTGAAAAGCGCGGCGGCGGTTTCGATGGGAAATCCGCATTGCGTTCTGTTCGTGGACGACACCCGGACAATTCCGCTGCGGGAGCTGGGCCCCGCGATCGAAAATCATCCCTGGTTTCCTTCTCGCACCAATGTCGAGTTCGTGACTCAGGCAGGCCGGGACCATCTGCAGATGCGGGTGTGGGAACGCGGCGCCGGCGTCACGCTCGCCTGTGGCACGGGCGCCTGCGCTGCGGCGGTTGCAGCCGCCGTGCGCGGCGTCACCGCGCGGAAAACAACTGTCACGCTTGATGGCGGCGACCTGCAAATCGAATGGCGGGAATCGGACGACCACGTCGTGATGACCGGCCCGGCGCGTTTCAGCTTCGCCGGTGAAGCCGACCTGGGAGCGCTTGTTCGTCAGTCATGAGCATTGAAGTCATAACCCTGGGCTGCCGGCTCAACGCGTATGAATCGGAAGTCATCCGGGCGCGCGCAACCGAAGCCGGACTGGGCAGGGCGGTCATCATCAATACTTGCGCTGTTACTGCGGAAGCAGTCCGGCAATCGCGCCAGACCATCCGCAAGTCGCGGCGCGAGAACCCGGATGCAAAGATCATTGTCACCGGATGCGCGGCGCAAATCGAGCCGGAACGCTTTGGCAGCATGCCGGAAGCCGATCTGGTGATCGGCAACCAGGAAAAGCTCGAGGCCAGAAGCTACGCCGCGGATTTTCTGACCGGCGCGCCCCGGGTCCTCGTCAACGACATCGGTTCGATCAACGAAACCGCGCCGCATTTCGTCACCGGATTTTCCGGCCGCACCCGGGCGGTCCTGCAGGTGCAGAATGGCTGCGACCATCGCTGCACGTTCTGCATTATTCCCTATGGACGCGGTCCATCCCGCAGCGCCGGATTGGGCGCGGTGGTCGCAGAGGCCAGACAGCTTTGTGCCGCCGGTTACCGCGAGATTGTGCTGTCAGGGGTCGATCTCACCGCCTATGGCGATGGATTGCCGGGTAATGTCACGCTGGGTACGCTGGTTGCTGCGTTGCTCAAACATGTGCCGGCGCTGGCGCGGCTTCGCCTCTCGTCCATCGATCCGGGCGAAACCGATGATTTGCTGCTCGATCTGATCGGCAGCGAAGCTCGCCTGATGCCGCATTTTCATCTCTCGGCGCAATCGGGCGACGATTTGATCCTGAAGCGGATGAAACGCCGCCATTCGCGTGACGATACGATCCGGTTTTGCCGTGAAGTCCGCCGCCGCAGACCGGAAGCCGCCTTCGGCGCCGACCTGATTGCCGGATTTCCGACCGAAACCGAGCCGATGTTCGAGAACACACTGCAACTTGTCGATGATGCCGGATTATCCTACCTGCACGTTTTTCCGTTCAGTGCACGCAAGGGAACACCTGCGGCCAGAATGCCCCAGCTTGACCGCGCCATTGTCAAGGACCGCGCGTTCCGGCTGCGCACAAAAGGCGAGCAGACGCTGGCGTCGAGGCTGAACAGCCTGATCGGTTGCCAACAGGAACTTCTTGTGGAAGGCGCCGGAACCGGCAGAACGCCCTGCTATGCGCGGGCTCAGTTCACCGGCGATGCCGCGCCGGGGACAATTTTGCGCGCCGCCATTACCGGAAGCGATGGGCGGTTGCTGCAGGCGCGCGTTCTTAACCCTGGTGTCCCGATTCTGAAATCCGCCTGATCCCCATATCGGCATCCATGCGAATTTCAGAACCGAAGGGACCCCAGCAAATCACTGATTCCAGTGCCGTTTCGGCTTCGAAGTTCGCATGATTGGAAGTGTGAGCGCCGCTTCAGGGCCCCGGGCGCGAATAAGAAATCGGCAAAGCCGATTTCCGCGCGAGGGATGCGGCCGGCGGGAAAGGCTAATGGTTGCGAACTTCGAAGCCATGACGCTGGTGGGAACGGTGATAACGCAGGCAGTTGCATGAGCGATCGCGATAGTTCCACCGCCAGGCAGGGCATGTTCGCCCGGCTGAAGGCCGGTCTTGCCCGAACCGCAACGCAGCTTACGGGCGGGCTGAACGACGTCCTGATGAAGATGCGGCTGGATGAGGACACTCTCCGGACGCTGGAGGATGCGCTTATCCGAGCGGACCTGGGCACCGCGCTTGCACACGAAGTGGCGGCTGATGTGGGAACCAAACGCTATGATATGGAAATTTCCGCGCACGAACTGAAAAAAGTCCTGGCGGAAAGCATCACGAAATTCCTGCAACCGTCGGTGAAGGAGTTTGTCATCGACCCGGCCTGCAAGCCCTTCGTTGTTCTGGTTGCGGGCGTAAACGGCACCGGAAAAACCACGACCATCGGCAAGCTCGCCGCGAGATTGGCCGCCGACGGCCGGAAGGTCTGGATGGCTGCCGGTGATACGTTTCGGGCGGCAGCCATCGATCAGCTTAAGATCTGGGGAGAACGGGCGCATGTGCCGGTTTTTGCACGCGAACCCGGCGCCGATGCCGCTGCGCTTGCCTTCGACGCATTTGCCGAGGCACGCGCACAGGGCGCCGATGTCCTCCTGATCGATACGGCCGGAAGACTGCACAACAAAGCCGGTCTGATGGCCGAACTGCAGAAGATCGCGCGAGTACTGAAAAAAATCGATCCATCCGCGCCGCATGCCGTGCTGTTGGTCCTTGATGCAACCACGGGGCAAAACGCCATTTCGCAGGTTGAAGCGTTCAAGGATGCGGTGCCACTCACCGGTTTGGTCATGACAAAGCTGGACGGTACGGCCAAGGGTGGCATTCTGATCGCGCTGGCTCACCGCTTTGGCTTGCCGATTTACTTCGTGGGTGTGGGCGAAACTGTGTCCGATCTGCAACCATTCGACGCAAAAGATTTCGCGACGGCTCTGACCGGAGCCGATGAACCCGAGAAACCCAGCATCGGCGCCTGGCGCTTTTAACCTATGCAACCAGCCACGCAGACTGAATCCACCCGCATGCACCCCCTGCTCAAGCTTGCTCTCGATCTCGGTCCGTTGCTGATTTTTTTTGTAGTGACCCAAACGGCCGGAATTTATTGGGGAACCGGCGCGTTCATGATCACGATGTTAATCGCGATCAGTATCGGCATCGCCGTCGAACGAAAGCTGTCGCCCATGCCGCTGATCACCGGCGCGCTGGTATTGACGTTTGGCGGGCTTACGCTCTGGTTATCGAATGATGTATTCATAAAAATCAAGCCGACCATTCTCTACACGATGTTTGCCGCCATACTTCTGGGCGGCCTTGCCTTTGGCCGTCTCTTCATCAAAACTGTGTTGGGTCAAACCCTTCGGCTGAATGATGCAGCGTGGCGCACGCTCACCTGGCGGTGGTCGGCGTTCTTCCTGGTCCTGGCGGTGCTCAACGAGATTGTGTGGCGCAATGTCTCGACGAACACATGGGTTGCATTCAAGGTCTGGGCAATTTTTCCGCTGACGCTGTTGTTTGCAATGTCGCAGGCGCCGTTTATCTCGCGCCATCAAATCGAAGATAAAGCGTCGGGCGCCGGTTGAATTGCCGGTGATAACTCAGACCAAACAAGTGCCGATTGACGGCAGCCTGCCTCTGGAATATCCCGTTCTGGTCTTGCGTGCCCCGGTGCGGGTTGTGCGGTTTCTCGGGCGCGATGTCGAGTCGAAAAATCTCCTCAGACCGGTTGCGTTACCGTGCGAGTTCGGTAAAGTCAGACAGTCCGACGGATACGGACGATTTTGAGAGTTGTGGGATTTAACTTCGCGGGGGTGGTGAATGGCTGGAAAAAATCCGCGAAAAGCAAACGGCAATTTCGATCTTTCCCAGTCCCCGTCACATCTCCTGCGGCGATGTGTGCAATACGCCAATGATCTGTTTTCGCGCGAATCCGCCGCGAACGATCTGACCAAACAGCAGTTCACGGTGCTGGCGGCCGTCGAGCAGAACGAAGGCATCAGCCAGACCGATCTTGTCGGCTTGACCGGGATTGACCGCTCGACGCTGGCGGAAATGATCCGCCGGATGATCGACAAGGGATTGTTGGACCGCGAACGTACTGAATCCGATCAGCGCGCCAATGCGGTGCGGATTGCCGCGGCCGGCAAAAAAGCGCTCCGTGGCGCACGTACCGCCAATGAACGCGTGGAAAGAACACTGCTCGCAAGCTTGTCTGCAGGAGATCGGACGAAATTCCTGAGGATGCTGGCAACGGTCGCTTCGAAGGCGGAGCCTTCGCCATCCTCGTCACGTTCGGCCGGAAAGTCCGCGCGCCGTATGCGGCAATAATTAATTAGTCCGCTTTCGCCACAGCCCCCGAAGCATCCCTTTGCAGCGCCGGCAGAATCAGCCGGTCGATCACATTCTCGTCCAGAGGATCGGCATAGTGGACGCGAATGACACCTTTGCCGTCGATGACAAAAGTTTCGGGAACTCCGGTGACGCCCCAATCGATGGACACCCGGCCAACTTGATCCTGATCAAGTTTGCCAAACGGATCGCCCAACTCGGTCAGAAACGCCCGTGCCTTGTCCGGCGTGTCCTTATAGTCAATGCCGTAGAGCGTGATGCCCTTGCGAGCGGCCAATTGCAGCAGAGCGGCATGTTCGATGCGGCACGGCGCGCACCACGATGCCCAGAAGTTCACGATCACCGGATGACCTTTGCCGATGTCGGCGCGCGAGAATTGTTGTGCCTGACCGTCAAGCGCGGGCAGCGTAACGTCCGGTGCCGGCTTACCGATCAGCGGTGAAGGCAGGGCTGAAGGCGGACCCTGGAACAGACCGACATACAGCAGAATGGCAAGACCGGCGAAGACCGCGGCCGGTACGACAAAGAGCAGCCGTTTCATCCGTGATCCTCCGTTGCTGAACCTTCCTCTTCCAGTTCACGAACCGTTTTTTTTGCCCGCGTGTGCGATTGCACGGAAAAGATGATTGCGGCGATCAATACCGCGAAGGTAATCGCATAGGCCGGCCATACGAACACGGCATAGCCGCCCATGGCAAAAAAACCCGCCATGCTTCACGCGCCTCTGGCCATCATCAGCGAGCGCGCACGGCGTTCCAGTATCTCGGTTTGCATGCGCAGCAGCCATAACCAGAGAAACAAAAACGTATAGCCCACAATCATGATCAGCAGCGGTGTCAGGAACGACTTATCGATCGTCGGTCCGCCAAGCCGCAGGATGCTCGCGGGCTGATGCAGCGTGTTCCACCAATCGACCGAGAAATGGATCACGGGCACATCCGCCGCGCCGACCAGCGCCAGCACGGCCGCGGCGCGCGCGGCGCGAACCGGATCGTCGATCGCATTCCATAGCGCGATATAGCCGAGATAAATGAACAGAAGGATCAGTTCCGACACCAGCCGCGCATCGCCCCACTGCCAATAGGTACCCCACATCGGCCGCCCCCAGAGCGAACCGGTGAGCAGTGCAAGCGCGGTGAACGCCGCGCCGAGCGGAGCTGCCGATTTCGCTGCCACATCGGCCAACGGATGCCGGAAAACGAGACCGACCAGCGACGCACCCGCCATGACGCCATAGATGAAAATTCCCATCCAGGCGGCCGGCACATGGACGAACATGATCTTGACGCTCTGGCCCTGCTGATAATCCGGCGGCGTCGCGAACAATGACCAGTAGAGTCCGACACCGAGAAGGATGACCGCGGCCGCGCAGGTCCAGGGCAGAACAGTCCTGGAAAAATCCAGGAACCTCTTGGGATTCGCGAGAGCAGTGATCATGACCATTTCATAAGCCCTCCGTCCTGGAAAATCAGCCGCCAACATTCAGCCGCACCCCGGCGGCCGAAGCAAAGGGCGATAGCGCGACCGCGGCAACAGAGAATGCGGCGAGAAACAGGAACGCGCCACGTCCGGTCTCATCGAACACACCGCTAACCGCCCCTGCGCCAAAGATCAAAGCCGGCGTGATCAAAGGCAGCACAATCAGGGCCAGAATGAGGCCGCCGCGCCGGATGGAAAGTGTCAGCGCGGCTCCGATTGCACCAACCGCCGAGAGCGCCGGCGTGCCGATCAGAAGCGACCCGACCAATGCACCAAAGGCAGGCGGCGGTAAATTCAACAATAAGCCAAGCACCGGCGACAGCACGACGAGCGGCAGGCCGGTCGTAATCCAATGCGCCAGAATCTTGGCCGCTGATGCTGCTTCGAGGCTGAGCGGCGACAGAGCCAGTACGTCCAGGCTGCCATCCTCAAAATCAGCCTGAAACAACCGGTCCAGCGACAGGAGAGCTGCGAGCGCCGCGGAGACCCAAAGCACGCCGCCCGCGATCCGGCCCAATAGCGCAAGGTCTGCGCCGACTCCGAACGGAACCAGGGCCGAAACCAGAGCGAAAAATGCAGCCGCCAGGGATGCTCCGCCGCCGGCCCGAAATGCCAGCCGCATGTCCCGGGAGAGCAGTGCCGTGAACGCTTTCATTGCTGACCGATGAAAAAGCGGGTCGCATCGAGGCCGAGCGTCTCATGCGTCGCCACAATTGCAATCCCGCCATCGTCACAATGATCGCCGATCAGTTCTGCCGCCAGTCGCCGCCCGGCAGCATCCAATGAGGAGAGCGGCTCGTCCAGCAGCCAAAGCGGGCGGTTGCCCAGGATCAACCGCGCGAGTGAAAGCCGCCGCCGCTGCCCCGCCGACAAATATTGCGCCGGAATTGCCGTCATGCGCTTGAGCCCGACATGATCGAGCACACCCGCAACAGAAATCCGCGCACCGTACAGCGCTGCGAAGAATTCGGCATTTTCCAGGACGGTGAGCTGAGCTTTGACACCGTCGGTATGCCCCATCCAGCCGACCATCCGCGCCCGTTCGTCAGAGTCGGTCACCGAATAGCCGGCGTTCATCTGAAACCGAACCTCGCCGCCCGCCGCCGGCAACAGGCCCGCAAGTATCCGCAGGGCCGAAGATTTCCCTGCGCCATTGGGACCCTCGAGCGTCATGACCTGACCGCTCGCAACGGCAAAGCCGAGATTGCGAAAAACGCGCCGGCCGGCGCGCTCGCATGTCAGATTCTGCACTTCGACCAGGGTGATATCCGCCATTCGGGTGTCTAGTACATGTGCTGGCCGCCATTGATCGACAGCGTCGATCCGGTAATGAAACCCGCATCATCGGCGACCAGGAAAGCCACGCCGCGCGCGATTTCGCGCGCCTGTCCGAGACGGCCGACAGGTATGCGTGCAACGATTTTTTCCAATACATGCACCGGCACGGCCGACACCATTTCGGTATCGATATATCCCGGTGCAATCGCATTGACCGTTATGCCTTTGCCGGCGCCTTCCTGCGCCAGCGCTTTGGTGAATCCGTGGATGCCGGATTTTGCGGCGGCGTAGTTCACCTGACCGTATTGACCGGCCTGACCGTTGATCGAACCGATGTTCACGATGCGGCCAAACTTGCGCGCGACCATGTTTTCCCAAACCGCCTTGCACATGTTGAAGCAGCCGCCCAGATTTGTGTCGAGCACCTGATCCCACGCATCGCGGCTCATTTTGCGCATGGTCGCGTCACGCGTGATACCGGCATTGTTGACGATGATATCGACGGGGCCGAACTCCTGCGCGACCGCAGTCACCGCGGCGACGCAGGATTCGAAATCCGAAACATCCCATCTGCGGGTCGCGATGCCGGTTTCGGAAGCGAAGGCCTGCGCCTTGGCGTCATCCTGGGCATAATTCGCAATCACCGCGTAGCCGGTTTCATTCAGCGCAATTGATACTGCGGCGCCTATGCCGCGTGTTCCGCCGGTGACAATCGCGATCCGCCGCATGACAGTCCCTACCGTTCGACACACACGGCAATAACCCATGCCGCCGCCGATGCACATTGTTGCAATGCCCTTGCGGAGATTGCGCCGGCGCATCTCATGGAGCAGCGTGACCAGAATGCGCGCTCCGGAGGCGCCGACCGGGTGACCGATGGCAATTGCCCCGCCGTTCACATTGACTTTCGCCGCATCCCAACCCAGTGCGCGATTGACCGCGCAGGACTGAGCCGCGAAGGCTTCGTTGGATTCAATCAAATCCAGGTCTGAAACGCTCCAGCCGGCTTTTTTCAATGCCTGCTGGGACGCCGGTATTGGCCCTGTCCCCATGAGTTTCGGATCGACGCCTGCGCTCGCCCAGGCAACAACACGCCCGAGCACACTCACATTGCGCTTCTTTGCCGAGTCTGCGCTCATCATCACCAGCGCCGCTGCGCCGTCATTGATTCCGGAGGCATTGGCCGCGGTTACCGTACCGTTCTTGTCGAATGCGGGACGGAGCGCCGAGATCGCCTCATATGTCACGCCCTCGCGGATATATTCGTCATCCGTGACCACACGCACGCCCTTGCGCTCGGGCACGGTGACCGGAACGATCTCCTCCTTGAACCGCCCGCTTTTGCGCGCCGCTTCGGCTTTGTTCTGGGATGCAACAGCAAAGCGGTCCTGTTCTTCGCGGGTGATCTGGTATTCGCGGGCGACGTTTTCGGCGGTGATGCCCATATGGATTCCATGGAAGGCGTCCATCAGCCCGTCGTGAATCATGGTGTCGACAAATTGCACTGCGCCCATTTTTTGCCCGTTGCGCAAGTGCGCAGCGTGGGGCGCCATGCTCATGGATTCCTGGCCGCCGGCAACGATGATTTCGGCGTCGCCATTGCGGATTGCCTGAAACCCCAGCGCGACCGCCCGCAAGCCCGATCCGCAGAGCTGGTTAACCAGGTAAGATGGTGTTTCGACAGGAATTTTCGCCTTCATCGCGGCCTGGCGGGCGGGATTTTGCCCCTGGCCCGCGGTCAGGATCTGGCCAAGAATAACCTCCGAGACCTCCTTGGGCGCGACTTTGGCCCGCTCCAGGGCCGCCCCAATCGCCACCGCCCCAAGGTCGTGGGCCGGCACATTGGCGAAGGCGCCGTTGAATGAGCCAACCGCGGTTCTGGCGCCGGAAGCGATCACCACATCCATTGAACGCACTCTCTCTGCTTCGTTTCAGGCATTCGTAAACGTAAAAATGCTGCATTGCAAAATAGTGTCTGGACAGCGGCGGTAAGATGCCCGCGTAATGCGGTGATTACGGAACACCGTCCGTCCGCGGAACAGGTCACCGGAAAGGAACAGCTACGGGAAGACATTCTTGAGCGACAGGAAAAACGGAACAGCCGATCCGATTATAATCAAGAAATACGCCAACCGGCGCCTCTACAATACCGGCTCGTCCTCCTACATCACGCTGGAGCAGCTTTGCGACATGGTGAAGGAGGGCGTTGAATTCGAAGTCCGGGACGCGCGAACAGGTGAAGACATTACCCGGCAAGTACTGGCGCAAATCATATTCGAGGAAGAAAACAAGGGCCAACATCTGCTGCCGATCCAGTTTTTGCGTCAACTGATCCGGTTCTATGGCGACAGCCTTCAGGCCTTTGTTCCGTCCTATCTCGAATTATCCATGGAGAGCTTTGCCAAAAACCAGAACGAGCTTCGCCAGAAATTCGCCGACGCACTCGGAGGCAAGCTGGGATATCGCGACTTCGAGCAGCTCACGCGGCAAAATCTGCAGATGTTCGACCGCGCCATGCGAATGTTTTCTCCATTTGGTATGGGCGCCCGGGCTGGCCAGACCGAAGAGCCACCGGCATCAAACGCCCGCGCCGCCGATAAGCCGGAGGCGCAAAACTCCCAGCCCGCGCGGCCCAAAGACGAGATCGAGGAACTGAAGGTTCAGGTTGAGGCGATGCGGCGTCAGCTCGCCGAGCTTGCCCAACGTAAATGAGTTAGGCCGCCGCGATGACCGGCGTTTGCGCGCTCCAGGACGGAAAGAGTTCCGGGCGTCCGATATGATGGCCCTGGAAATAATCGATCCCGTACTGGTCGAGGAGAACGGCGTCCTCCTCCGAACTGACCCATTCGGCGACTGTTTCCACGCGTAGATTGCGCGCAAGCTCAGCCAGAGTGCGGACAAAGAGCTGGTTTTCCGCCGACTGGCTGACATGTTCGACATACAGCCCGTCGATTTTCACCGCATCCACCCGCATCTGGTGCAGGCTGCGAAATGACGTGTGACCGGCACCGAAATCGTCGATCGCAACACGGCAACCAAGATCGCGCAGGCGGGTAACAAAACGCGCATTTTCTTCGAAGCAGAGCAGCGCCGCGGTTTCGGTCAGCTCGATCGCCAGGCGATCCGCAATCTTCCGGTGATCGCGCACATAATTGGCGAATGAGATCAGCCATGCGCGGTCGGTCGCGGTCGTCGCGGAGACATTCACCGCCAGCTTGAGGTTGCGGTTGCGGTACAGTTCGGCAATGGCCATTTCCAGGGCGCGGCGGTCGAGCAGGCGAACCAGGCCCAGCGCCTCGGCGGCCGGAACAAAATCTTTCGCGGGCAAAATGCTTCCATCGCTGCGCTGGATCCGCAGCAGACATTCATAAGATTCAGGCTGACGCGATCTTGCCCTGACGATCGGTTGAAATGCGAACAACACCCGGTTTTCTTCAAGCGCGCTCACGATTTCATCGCCCGTCGAAACCAGTTTGCGGCGTTCCGACTCGCGTTGCGCCGATGGGGCGTAAATTGCAAATCCGTTGCGGCCGAAATTCCGGGCTTTGGCGAGTGCTTCCTCGGCCCGCTGCATGGCTTCGGCGGCATTTGTGGCGTGCTGTGGCGCCATGACCGCGCCGATCGAAACCGTCGCGAGAACCGCTCCACCGGCCGTCGTCACCGGCTTTGCGTTCACCGCCTCGTGCAATCGCGATACGATGCTTGTGGCCTCATTTGCCTCGTTGAGCTTCAGCAGAATGCCGAACTTGTTTCCGGCGGTCCGGCCTATGATGTCGCCGGTCCTGAGTGCCTGGCCAAGCCGCTGCCCTACGGTCGCGATGACTTCATCGGCCGCATCATAACCATGGATCTGATTGATGATGCCCAATCGGTCGATGGCTGCGACGAGATATGCGTAGGTTTCGCTCCTGTCGGCCGCCTGGGTGATGATGCCCGACAATTCGTCGCGAAGTTGTGGCCGGCTGAGCAATCCCGTGAGTTCGTCGCGCATGGCGATAAGAGCCAACGACTGATCCGCCTGCGCGCCGTTCCCGGTCGTGCGGATGACACCTTTGATCTTTTCGGCGCGGCCATCGGCCCCGGGAATCCTCAACGCCGCCACTTCAAACCATCGGCGTGCAGAACCGGTGCCATCGAAGAAATGCAAATTGAACGACGGATTTCCAGGGAACGGTTCGTCGAGGAGAGTTTTCAGG
>JAGWSK010000153.1 GCA_028869355.1 Alphaproteobacteria bacterium
AGAGAGTTCTCTTCAATTTGCTTTCTCCTTTTGTCAAGTCGATAAAAATCAGGGGAATCCGGCGCGTCAGAACAGGCTCTTTTAAGTTGCCTGTAAGCCCTCAGGACACCAGTGTGTTCGGCGCCGAACCCTGGGGCAACGTCGCCCCTGAAGCGGCTCGGCCCCTGCTGAACCACCAGTTCACGGTGGCCATGGCCGCCGTCGCCGCCATCAACAACAAAGTGCTTGCGTTCAAGCGCGTGACCAGCGTCAATGAGGCGCGCTGCCATGGGCGCGCCCATTTTGCCGGTACCGACAAAGCCGAGATTCTCAGTCATCTGTCCCCCCCCTTCTGGCCGCCATTCGCGCACGCAAAGCGTGCACTGCGGCGTTTCGGGCGGAAATCGGTTTCACCGATTTCTTTCGCCCTCCAATCCCCCACAAGGGTCCACAAGGGGGGAAGGTGAATGCCAATCATGGCATGGGTGGGCCCGGTTGTTCAGGCACGCGGATTCGACGATCTTGATCTCGTCGCGGCGCGCATTTTTCGCCCTCCAATCCCCCACGCGTCGCCACGATGGGCTCGCGGGGGGAAGGCGAAATTTTCGATTACCTTGCCAAATCAGAACCTGGACGTCAGCGCCAGGTACACCGTACGGCCGAGTAAATCGTAAGTGTTGTAGGTGTTCGGTGTGCCTGTTCCGGTAATCAGATTGCTGATGATCGGCGGATCCTTATCGAAGGCATTGGTGATTCCCGCCCGCAATTCCAAGTGCGGATCAAGGTCCCAAATGGCGTTAAAGTCAAAGTAGCTGAACGCAGGAATCCGCGCATTGAGCGCGTCGAAAGTCCCACTGGTCAGCGCCGCCTGCGACGTGTTGCTGTCCAGCCCGGTTCCGCCGATGAAGCGCCACTGCATCGAAAGCGTCACATCCCACGGGGATAGCCAGCTCACGCGGACTAGGTGACGCCACACAGGAAGCGGCGACTGGCAGGTGTTACCAAAAAGTCCTGCACAGTCATAAACCGGCTGAGTCGGCAAGGTCTGGGTCTTCGACGTGAGCGTGTATGTGCCGACGAAGTAAAAGCTCAATGAGCCGTATGGCCCCACGCCGAAATCCTCCAGATTACGCCGATAGCCGGCCTGGAAGTCGATCCCCGATGTGCTTACTGATGCGACATTGACATCCGTACTCCTGATATATCCGCCGCCGGTAACGGTGCTGCCATATAGCTGCCCAATTGGCGTCCGCACGATGAGGCTGCAAAATTGCGGGTTACCGGTCGTGAGGCATTGGTTCAACGCGATATCGATCGGGATTCCCTGCGCAATTTCGTTGGGTATTTCGATCTTGAAATAATCGACGCTGGCGGTCAGGCCGTTCAGGAATTCTAGAGTCGGCGTCGCGGTGAATCCGACCGAGAACGTCTTGGCCTTTTCAGGCGCGAGATTCGGATTGCCGCCAAGCAGAATTGCACACTGGCCTGCAGGGCACTGACCAATGTTACTGGTGCTGCCGCCATTGCCATACTCTGCAGGCGTCACCCCCGTGCGCTCGCACTGGGCGAGGGTGGCCGTCGCCGGGGTGGCCCCAACCGGCGCGCAGGGATCGACCGACACGATGCTGGTATTGGTGACGGTCTGTGGCGTGAACAGTTCGAGAATGCTCGGTGCGCGAATGGCCACATCATAGGTTCCCCGGAAACGGATATCCGGAATTGGAGCCCACTGAGCGCCGACTTTCCAGGTTGTGGCTTTCGAGCCGGTTGAATAGGAGGAAAATCGCAGACCCGCATCAAGGCTTAAATCCTGGATGAACGGCTGGTCCTGCGCAAGCGCGGCCCGAACCTCTCCATATTCCTCGGTCACGCCGAGTGAGTTGCTGATGGGGACAGCGGCCCCACCGAAGCCCTCCAGATCATTGGACTGTTCAGCCTGATCGGCCTGAAAATCCAGCTTGTCCCTGCGATAGGTACCACCAAGCGCAACCAACACCGAGTCGCGAGCAAAGGGCGACCTGATGCCGTACTCGCCAAGGTCCCCGGTCACGTCCGCTTCTAGGATTTGCTCGGAGAGCGTTCCACGCGAAGTGCCAATTTCGGTGAGGTAAGCGAGCTGCGCGGGCGTTACGGCGCCCTGAGTCCAGATATCGTACGGTACGCAACCATCGCCGCCGCCATTGAGGCAGACCGGATTGGCGGCTGTGCCGCCAACCTGAAGGGCGTTGTTGATTTTCGTGTTGCCAAGATAATTGTTGTTCCGCTGATCGACCGTTACATAATAGTACGACCCGTAGGCATTGTAGTGCCAGGCACTGGTCAAGTCGCCCTGTACGCCGATGACGCCGCGGAAGTTCATATGCTCATAAAGGCTGGAGCGTGGTCCGCCCTCGATATTACGGCGCCCGATCTCCAGTTCGGTATTCCGGGCCCCGGACAGACCTTCGCTGGTGCAGAAGGCATTGACCTCTTGCGCACTCAGCAGCGGGTTGTTGCAATTGGTCAAAAAATTGCCACTGCCATCCGGTGCGAAAGCGTTTTGCCCCCGAAACACCGCATCCGGCGCGATTTGCTGGAAGGAGCGGTCATCCATGAATGAAAACTCGGCATAAGCCTGCGCAAAAGGCGCGACATCATAGTGGCTCAGGAAGCCGCCATTGAAACGCGTGTTCTCGCGGGAAAGCGTCTCATAAAGGTTTGAATTGAAGGAGGACGCCGGCACAGAGCCGGGCTGTGGTCTGGGAAGCGCCTGATTGCCGACAATCGAATACACGCCAAGCGCATTCGGAAATCTCGGCCGGAAATAATTCGAATTGCTCGAACCGGCACAGACTGCTGAGTCAGTGATATTGATCTGGCATGCCGAGAAGTCCCTGTCTCTCATAAAAACAGGGGTGGCATGGCGATAGACGATATACGCCGTCACATTGCCTTTGTTGTCAGCCGTGTTGGTTCCCATGGTGAGCGACAGGTTTTCGTTCTGGCCGTCGAAGACGCTTCGTGGCGCCAAGGCAAGCGGACCCTGCGTGTTTGCCGTAATTGTCGCCTGCTCCACGCCGCGGGCGAAGCTGTTGTTATTGTCGTGCCAATCGCCGCCGTATTGAGCGTCGACCTGCAGGCCCTGGAAATCCCGCTTCAGGATAAAGTTGACCACGCCGGCAACCGCATCCGAACCGTAAGTTGACGATGCGCCTCCGGTCAGAATTTCGACGCGATCGATCAGCGGCACCGGGATTTGGTCGATATCGGGTGCGGCCTCGGGATTACCGGTATTCGGATCGCCAACGCCGAGACGGCGCCCATTGACGAGCACAAGCGTTCGCGTCGGGCCGAGGGCGCGTAAATCAACCGTCGTGACACCGCCGGGACTGCTGAGAGGATTATTTGTGTTCGAGAAGTCGCTCGCATTATTGACGTAGGTTTGCGGCAGATCGTTCAGGAAATCGCTGACATCCGTGGCGCCTTTGACCTGGATGTCTCCGGACGTAATGGTTTGAACCGGGCTTTCAGAAATTGTGTTGGCCTCAGGGAGGAGAGTCCCCGTCACGATGACGACCTCGGGCCCGCCGCCGACGGCGGCGACAGCCTGCGCGGCCGCGGGATTCGCAGACAGCACGGCCGCGCTGGCAAAGCCCAGAAAGAGTGAGGTTCTCAGCGAATAACGCGATGCAGTTCGGTTCATCGAATCCTCCCCAGATGGACCAATGAAAGCCGACGCAGACCGTACGCTCGACGAGCGAAACGCTGCGTCAACCGCAACCTGAAGTTACATCTGTGGGTTACTCCGTGAAAAGATTTTCAGATGTCAGGACTGTAATATGTTCGTAGTGTTGCAAATTGGCATCGTGTTGCGGCAATCCCCCGCCCTGCCCATTTGCTGAGGTAACAACGCTAAAAGTTCAGAAATCCGCCGTTGCGGCGGCGGGGACAGAAGTTTTGCGTCCGGCGCAATATTCATTGAAATTCCCGGCACAGACGTTCCTGCTACGGGCCTTTCAGCCGCCGGCCGGTCACCAATGCGCCCAAGCCGAAACCCTGAGCCGGCGTGGACTCATTTCAGGTGGTGTGGAAGCTCCTGCCGAGGCTCGCGCCTCCGGCGCTCGCCACCTCCTCCGCGCGCAGGGGAAGAAAACGCCGAGCCAGCTTGAGTTTTTCCTCCACCGTTCACGGGGGAGGCGGACCATACAGCGGTGGAGGGGGGCGGGACGCGTTGCAAGGGCAGGGCAAACGGTGAGCGCCGCATCAGAGCGATTTGGCGCCGGGAACTTCGCTGGTGCCGCCATCGAGAATAAGCTCGGCGCCCATCATGTAGGCGGACTCGTCCGAGGCGAGGAACACGGCCGCGGCGGCAATTTCTTCGGAGCTGCCGATGCGGCCCATGGGCACGCCGGCAGCGATTTTGCGCCGCATTGTGGCGGCAGCCTCCGGATCGCGGCCGCGCTCCCAGATCGGTGTATCCACCGGTCCGGGGCTGATGACGTTGACGCGGATGCCGCGCGGCGCGAGATCGGCGGAGAAATTACGCGCGAATGTGCGCACTGCGGACTTGCTGGCGGCGTAAAGCGAAATTCCCGGGCGCCCCATGCGCCAGGCGATCGACGCATTGAGGATGATGGACGCGCCGCGGCGCAGCAGTGGCAACATCGTCTGTACCGTGAAGAATACGCCTTTCACATTAATGTCGAAGGTTTCGTCGAACTCTGCCTCGCTGACATTGCCGATCGGCGCATTGGTGAACAGCCCGGCATTGGCGAAGATGACGTCCAGGCCGCCGAACTCCTTTGAGAGCCGATCCGCCAAAGCCTCGATCTGCTCGAGATTGGCCACATCGCATGGCACCGGCAGTGCACCGCCTCCGATGTCGCGCGCGGCAGCGTCCAGCGTTTGCAGAGTGCGGCCGGTAATCGCAACGCGCGCGCCTTCGGATACAAAGGCTTTGGCGCTTGCAAGTCCGATGCCGCTGCTGCCGCCGGTAATCAGCGCGGTTTTTCCATCAAGCCGAGGCATGGTTTTTGCTCCTTCAATTTTTCAAAAAGCGCAACATAATTGCGCGCGTTCAAGCAGCAAAATTTTAAGCAAATCTACCGCCGTTGATTAAGGCAAAAGCTGCTCTTTGCTGCGACCGTGGATCGGGCCCCAGGGGGAAGTGCGAAGGCATGGCTGCGACAGATGACGCTTGCGCAAAACCCCGCGATCTCGGCGGCTAAGGCGGCAACAGCGCGGCTGGTTGATTTCGCCGGCCGATTACTGGATCTGTTTCTCCCGCCGGCGATGCTGACCGACCGCGATGCGCGCCGCTCCGGCCGCATCTTCACTGCGATTCACGCCATTGGCCCCCTCCCCGGCTTTGCGATTCTGCTCTGGCTGTACCGCCTCGATCCGCAGCCCGGCCCGCATCTTGTTGTGGCGATGACCTGCATGGCGGGCTTCTGGGCTTTCCTGCCTGTCCTGCGAATGACCGGCCGGTGGAGGTTACTGGCGCTGCTGTCGGTGCAGAATCTCGCTTTCATCCTGCTTTTCCTTTCCTATTACTACGGAGGCATCAGTTCGCCATTTCTGCCCTGGATTGTCGTGGCGCCGTTTCTCATCTTCTTCTATCTGGGTGAGACATCGCTGTTGAGCTGGCTGATCGTCGGCGCAGTTGCCGCCGAGTTCGATCTGTTCCTGGCCATCAGCCGAATTACCGGCCCGGCGGCGGTACATGTTCCGCCGGAACGGCTGACCAGCGTCACCGTGCTGTCGCTGTTCTGTGCCGGTCTGTGTGTCACCGCGCTGGCGGCGCATTTCGCACGTGAGATCACATCAAAGTCGCAACTCGAACACGAAGTGCTGCGCCATCTCGCTACCGAGCGCGCACTTGGCGAGGCAAAGGACGCGGCCGAAGCGGCAAGCCGCGCCAAGACCGATTTCCTCGCCTCCATGAGTCACGAACTCAGGACGCCACTGAACGCCGTCATCGGATTTTCCGAGATGATGTCAAGCGAAGCGTTTGGCCCGATCGGTCATGAACGCTATCGCGGTTACGCCAAGGACATTCACGACAGCGGCTCGCATCTGCTCGCCATCATCAATGACATTCTGGATGTGGCCAAGGCCGAATCTGGAACCTTCGAGCTGTTCGAAGAGACGTTCGATTGCCGCGAAACGATCAGCGAAGCGGCGATGATGCTGCGCCAGCGCATCAGCGAAGCCGGGCTGACACTGGAACTGGATTTGCCGCCCGAAATGGTGCGCCTGCGCGCCGACCGCCGGCGGACCAAGCAGGTGTTCCTGAACCTGATCCACAATGCGGTGAAATTCACGCCGGCGGGGGGCAAGATCCGCATCCACGCCGCCTGCGACAGGAAATCCGGCCTGACGGTGACGGTCAAGGATACCGGCATTGGCATTGCCCGCGAGAATTTGAAAAAGGTGCTGCAGCCCTTTGTCCAGGTCGGGGGCACGGCACGCCGCTCACAGGAAGGCACCGGCCTGGGACTGCCCCTGGTTCAGGCGATGATGCAGCGCCATGGCGGGCGCTTCGAACTGGACAGCGAGCCGGGCCAGAGCACGACCGCCCGGGTGATCTTTCCGCCGGAGCGGCTGGTGGGCGACGACGCGCCCGGCGTGCCGACTCCGGGTCGGGACCTGACCATAGCGGCGGCCGGCCGGGGGGCTAAGGGGACACGAATTCCGACGATTCTTGTGGTCGATGATGACGAGGATCTGCGCGTCCTGGTCGCGCGCGCGCTGTCGCGCGGTGGCTACCGTGCTTTGACCGCAGCACACGGCATTGACGCGCTGAAATACGTCCGCGCACATGCGATCGATGTCGTCGTCACCGACATGCTGATGCCGGAGATGGATGGCACCGAATTGCTGCGAGCCTTGCAGACAGAGCGGCCCGGCATCCCGGTGATCGCAATGTCAGGCATCGGCGAATGGAATGAATGGCTGAGGATTGCCGTACATCTCGGCGCCTTTGCGACTTTGCACAAACCGATCATCGCCTCCCAATTGCTGCAGGTCGTGGAACAGGCGCTGAACCGCATGCCTGTGGACGCGCTGGCGTAAAAGTCCAGGCTAAAAATCAGGTTTGGGAGCGACCGGGATGGCGGTGTCTTTGCCGGCGTAATATTCGTGGGTGTTTTCGGCGCAAACCATTTCCGCCCACGCGGCAGCCGGCCGGCGGTAGGTGACGGTACCCGTCCATGGCCGGGTGAACATCTCCGGATCCTCGACGGTGATTTCGAGTTGCAGCCCCGGACCGCGGTCACCAGGGTCGAGCTCGACGCCATCACCATTGTCGCCGGCGACACGGCCATTTTCCGCCTCCCCGCGGTCGGCGAAAGCGCGCGCGGTGGCATTGTCCACGAGATGGAATTTCTCAATCACATGCAGTTTGCTGCTGAACGGAGTGCCATAAATGTCGACCATCGATAGCGGCGTCACCTTGATTCCCACGGTGTCCACGACCAGCGTGTCGCCTTCATAATGCCCAATGGAATCGCCGTACCAGCTTGGAGTCACATGCTCCGGATGCGGTGAATTCAGCCGGACATGACGGATCTGATGATCGAACATGGTCAGTATGGTGACGCGGTTGTTCTCCTGCAGCAGCTGAATTTCCTGATTGTTGGAAGAAATATAGGGCGGCGGATAGGGAAGGCACTGGTTTGACGGCTGCGGAAAGGCGACGCCCTTGATCGAGATTTCGCCCAATCGCTTGAGAACCCGCGCCGCTGCGGGCTTGAGCAGCGGGTCGCCATAGTCGCCAACCAACTGACTGAGATTGCTGGCGCCACTGGGACGCAGCATGCGGTTTTTGATCCCGCCGTGGCCATTGAGCGGCTTCTCGTAGCCAAGCGAAGTCCGCGCCCACAGACCGGAAAAATCGGGAGCTGTGGATTGTGCGGCCGACGCCGGCGCCAAAGCGCAGACGATCAAAACCGCAGCGCCCTGGAGCAAGGATATGCGATGCCAAACCGCCGCGACCATGATTCTCTCCCGACAGTTGCAAGTGTAAGCGGTCCGGCGCGTGGTTGCCTGATAAAAAAACGCCGCGCTGATTGCAGGCAGTCTTATAATGTGCGTGGCGGCAGCCGCCGCCAAAGCGGAGGATGAACCAATGCCCAAATATCTGGTTGAAGCCTCATACACAACCGAAGGGTTGAAGAATCTGCAAAAGGACCGCGCCGAGGGCCGGAGTGCCGCGATCAAAGCGGCAATGCAATCGGCGGGCGGCAAACTTGACGCGGTCTATTGGTGCCTGGGCGAATATGATGCTGTCGTCATCGCCGATTTGCCCGACCTGGCGTCGGCGGCGGCAGTGGGAATCGCCGTCTCGGCCAGCGGCATGGTGCGGACCAGGACCACGCCGCTGTTGACGGCCCAGGAAGTGGACACTGCTCTCGCCAAGGGCGTGAAATATCGGGCGCCGGGGCAGTAACAAGACAGCGATTGAGTGTCGAGGGGGGCAACTCTCGTTGATTCGCCGCGGCGATGTGCGATTAAACAGGCAGACTTTGCGGGAACAACCGATGCGCAAACCGATTACGACTTCACTGATTCTGACCGCAATATTAGGAATCGGCCCGATTCACGCGCAGACCGCAACGACGGCGGCGCCGGCAGCAGGTCCATCCGATCTCGAGCGCCGTTTCGACGGTCTGATCGACGCTGCCGAGATGACCGGCTGGATGAAGACCATGACCGCCGAACCCAACCAGGTCGGCTCGCCCCACGACCGCGCCAATGCCGAAATGGTGCTGGGCTTGTTCAAGGATTGGGGTTGGGACGCGCATATCGAAACGTTCCGGGTGCTGTATCCGACGCCGATTTCCGAAACCCTTGAGCTGACCGCGCCGGCGCGCTTCAAGGCGACGCTGACCGAACCGCCAATTCCTGGCGATGAGAGCACGTACCGGATGCAGAATGCGCTTCCGGCCTATGTCGCCTATCAGGGGGACGGCGATGTCACCGCACCTCTGGTCTATGTGAATTACGGCATGAAGGAGGATTACGACGCGCTGGAGCGGCTCGGCGTCTCGGTCAAGGGCAAGATCGTGATCGCGCGCTATGGCGTGGGTTGGCGCGGACTGAAGCCGAAACTGGCGCAGCAACACGGTGCTGTCGGCTGTATCATTTATTCCGATCCGCGCGACGACGGCTACACGGCCGAAGACGCCTACCCGAAGGGTTCTGCCCGCCCGCCGCAAGGATTCCAGCGCGGCTCCGTGGCGGACATGACGCTGTATCCCGGCGATCCGCTGACCCCCGGGGTGGGCGCGACGGAGAACGCGCAGCGGCTGGCGATCAAGGATTCGCCGGTCATTCTCAAAATCCCCGTGTTGCCGATTTCCTATTCTGATGCGCAGCATTTCCTTGCTGCACTGGATGGGCGGGTGGTGCCCCCGCAATGGCGCGGTTCGCTGCCCATCACCTATCACGTCGGCGGTGGCGGCGCGGTGCAAGCGCATATTGCGGTCAAATCCGACTGGAGCCTCAAACCGATCTATGACGTGGTGGCGACGATTCCGGGAACCGCCAATCCCGACCAGTGGGTGATGCGCGGCAACCATCATGACGGCTGGGTGGACGGAGCCGAGGACCCGATGAGCGGTCAGGTCGCGCTGCTCGCCGAAGCCAAGGCCATCGGAACGCTGGTGAAGCAGGGATGGCGGCCGAAGCGCACGCTGGTCTATTTGAGCTGGGACGCGGAGGAGCCGATGCTTCTCGGTTCGACCGAATGGGCCGAGCAGCACGCGGACGAACTGAAACAAAAGGGCCTCATCTACATCAACACGGACGGCACCAGCCGCGGCTTTCTCAGCGCGGAAGGCAGCCATTCTCTGCAGCATGTGATCAATGAAATCGCGGCGAATGTCACCGATCCCGAGACCGGGGTTTCGATACTTGCCCGCAAACGAGCGCAGCTCGAAGTGATTGGGACAAATCCAGGTGCCAACGAAGAAGCACGCGAGAATGCGAAAATCGCCGCCGACCCGTCAAAGGACATTCCCATCGGCGCATTGGGTTCGGGTTCGGACTATTCAGCGTTCCTGCAGCATCTCGGACTGCCGGCGGTCAATTTGGCCTTTGGTGCCGAAGGAAGCGTCGGTGGCGTCTATCATTCTGCTTACGACACTTTCGAGTTTTACACGCGCATCGCCGATCCGGGTCTGCGCTATTCACGGGCGCTGGCGCAAGCGGCGGGAACTCTGGCGCTGCGCTTTGCCGATGCCGATGTGCCGCCACAACGCTATGGCGATTTCGCCGATACAGTTGCGGGTTATCTGAATGAGGTGAAGAAGCTCGCGGACACCAGGCGCGACGCCGCGGATATGCAGGCGAAGATGCTGGCGAGCAACGCGTTTCATCTTGTCGATGATCCCGGCAAAAGCAGCGGGCCGCCGGACGCGCTGAAGCCGGTTCCGCATTTCAATTTTGCGCCGCTTGAAAACGCGGTGGACCGGCTGAAGAAAAGCGCAAAAGCCTATGATGCGGCGCTGGCGCAGCGGGCGGCGAAGCTGTCGCCCAAAACCCGATCCGAACTGTTCGCGATGACGCGGGAGACCGAGGAGACGCTGGCGCCAGATGTCGGATTGCCTGGGCGCACATGGTACAAGAATCTGATGTACGCGCCTGGCTCCCTGACCGGCTATGCGGCAAAGACGATGCCGGCTGTGCGCGAAGCAATCGAGCAGGAACGCTGGGACGATGCCGACCGTTATGTTGCGATCACGGCGGCCGCGCTTCAGGCTTATTCGGACAAGCTCGATCGCGCTGTGCAACTGATGGGCACCGCGCAAACCACCGCAGCACGATGAGGGAAATGCATTTGATTAATCGTCTGACAATGACATCCGTTCCCCTCACCCAGCGGCGCCAGTACGCGGTTGCTTTCGCAACCGCGGGCGCCGCGTCCCTCTCCCTCAAGGGGAGAGGAGGAGTTGTCCGATGAAGTCGCGGGGCGAGGCGCTCAGGGATTATGTGGTGCGGCGATTGCTGCTGATGATCCCGACATTTATCGGCATCACCTTTTTTACGTTCGTACTGACGCAGTTCGTACCGGGCGGACCGATCGAACAGTTGCAACTGCAATTGGCGGGCGCGGGCGGCCCGGGCGCGCCGCGCGCACGCGTTCAGCTTGAAATCCCCGAGAACCAGTTGCAGCAGTTGAAGGCGTTCTACGGTTTCGACAAGCCCTTTCCAGTCGCCTATGTCGAATGGCTCGGCAAAACTCTGGAAGGAAATTTCGGCAACTCCTTCCGCTACAACCAGCCGGTATTGACCGTCATTGCCCAGCGTCTGCCGATCTCTATCTATTACGGGGTTGTCACGGCGATTTTCACCTATGCCATCGCATTTCCGCTCGGCATCGTAAAAGCCATCCGGCACCGAACG
>JAGWSK010000154.1 GCA_028869355.1 Alphaproteobacteria bacterium
GAGTCGCCTTCGCGGTCGCAGGCGCTGCGGGGAACGCCGCGGTCCGCACCGTTATGACTTTTTTGAAGCCTTTGGCCTCGACTTTCTGGATCGCGTTGCCGGCATAGATCGGCCGCCGGAAAACATCCGGGCCTTCAACGGCAATGATGTCGGAAATCTGCGGCACATCGAGTTTCGCTGCCACACGCGGCAATGTGTTTTTTCCATTCGCAGTCGCCGGCGCGGCAATGGCGTCATACCGGTCAGCCAGCGCGAGCACGAGCGCAGCAACCGGTTCCGCCAGGAAACCGGCGTAACGGACATCATCGGCGATCAGCACCCTTTCCACGCCGGCGATTTTTTGCGCCTGCTCTGCTGCATTGCGGCAATCATGGCCTGCGATAAGCACATGTACCGGCGTCGAGACGGCAGTTGCAGCGGTGACAGTTTTCGCTGTTGCCTCGTCGAGTGTGGCATTGCCATGTTCGGCGAGCACCAGCGTCGCCATCAGATGATGCCTTTCTCGCGGAGCTTGCCGACAAGTTCGGCAGCCGAACCAACACGCATACCGGATCGGCGTTTTTCCGGCGCAGTGACTTCCAGCACCTTCAGGCGCGGTGCCGGATCAACGCCGTAATCGGCGACACTCTTCTCGATGATCGGCTTTTTTCGCGCTTTCATGATGTTGGGCAGTGAAGCATAACGCGGCTCGTTCAGCCGCAAATCGGTGGTGATCACGGCCGGCAGGGTGAGCTCGACGGTCTGAAGGCCGCCATCCACTTCGCGCGTGACCGATGCTTTGTCGGGGCCGAGTTCCAATTGCGCCGCGAATGTGCCCTGGGGCCAGCCCAACAGCGCGGCCAGCATTTGACCGGTCTGATTGCAGTCATCATCGATTGCCTGCTTGCCAAGGATGACAAGGCGCGGCTGTTCCGCCGTGCAAACCGATTTGAGGATTTTGGCGACCGCCAGCGGCTCAAGATCGCCGTCATGCTTCACGAGAATGGCGCGGTCTGCGCCGATTGCAAGCGCGGTCCGCAGGGTTTCCTGTGCCGCTGCCGGACCTATGCTCACCGCGATGATTTCGGTGACTTTGCCCTTTTCCTTCTGCCGCACCGCCTCTTCGACCGCGATCTCGTCGAAGGGATTGATCGACATTTTGACATTGGTCAGATCGACTCCGGACCGGTCGGCCTTGACCCGAACGGCAACGTTGAAGTCGATCACCCGCTTGACCGGGACGAGAACTTTCATCGCTCGAGATTTGCCTTTGGCTCAGGTGAGCGGCCGTATTGGAGCTCCACCCGGAACCCATTGTGCAGTGCAATAACTACGCGGCTGGTTCCGGTCCTGTCAACGAAACGTCACGTGAACGTAATGCCGTCGCGATAGCGCCACGCCTGCGTCATTCAGCCGCGGTCTTCGACTTCTTCACGGCCACATCCCACGCGGGCCTGCCGCGCTTGCGCGGCAATTTTTTTGCGCCGAATTGGCTACCGGACTTGAACCTTGACCAGCTTTGATGGCGGACGATAGGCGGGAATCCAGACTGTCGGCCGTGGCGCCCCGACTTCGACCTTGAAGTCGCGAATTTCATAATTGTCCGGGGTCATGTACTCGACCGATTTTCCGGTGATCGTATCGATCTTGTAGATGCGGCTGCTGGAGAAATCGTTGGTCCACACGATGTGGTTCTTGTCATCGACGCTTGCCGAATAGGGCTCGGCATAAGGCGCCGTGTAGGGCTTCACACCCGGGATCAGCGGATACTCCTTCAGGATTTGTTCGTCCGGATCGAACATGACCACCTGGCCGGCAAAGAATTCGGCTGCCCAAAGGCGGTTCTGCCCGTCGATCTGGCCGCGACGCGGCCCCGACATCGGGGTAGGCACGGCATAATTCTTGTAGTCCAGCGTGGCCGGATCGAAGAAGCCGATCTTGCCTTCGCGCCAGATATACAGATCGGTGCGGCCCCTGGAGTCGGTGTCGATGTCATAGATGCCGGCATTCTTCGGGATCGGATAGATCGTGCGCTTCAGCGCCTCGCTTGAGGTGTCGAGCTTCACGAGCTGACCGTTCACCGGCAGTGTCCAGACATTCCCCTGGGGATCGAGCCCGAACTGGTCGTTTCCCGTCGCCCAGCCGTTGAACTGGCCGGTTTTCGGATTGTAGCGCACGGTTCCCTTGCGCATGCCGATGATGACATTGCCCTGGCGATCAAATTGCAGTTCGTGCGTGCCGCCCCCTGGATTGCCGGGCCGGCCGTCGCCACCATTCGGATCACGTCCCGCGCCGGCGGGCGCCCGGAAATGCAGCTCCTTGACTTCCCCGGTATTCCGGTCCAGTTGGCCGATCGTATAGGAGAAATGATCGGTATAATACGCATACTGATCATTCATGATGACGTCATGCGGCCAGACATAGGCCGGATCGCCGCGCAGCATGAACACATCGCGCTGACCACCGCGCGGCAGGTCATATTCCGTCACCACCGTATTGGTGGACTCGGCGTTGGTCGGGCGCGGCCGCGGTTTGAACGGAACCTTGTCGGATGAACCTGGACCGCGGATGGAAGCGAGATATTCCGCCAACGGCTCGATGAATTGCCTCTGGCCAAACGCGTAAGTGCCGGGCGTATCGTCGTCGGCGGCGCGGCCCGCCATCATCCGGATGACCTTCACCCATTGATCCCTGGTGCGCGGAATCTGCAGCGCCCATTGCAGCGTGTGGCAATTGCTGCACTGGGAGAACAAGACCTTCTGCTGATCCGTGCCGGGAAGGCCGGCGATGATTTCGGATGCCGTGGCATCGTTGTAAGCCAGCGGTTTGGATTTCAACGTGAAATTCACCCGCGCCGTCTTGCCGCTCGCGATGGCGACGCTGGATTTATTGACATGGTCGAAATCCGGCAGTTCGACGCCGACCGACCACGAACCGGGCTTCACATCGGACCAGGAGGGGAAATCATAGTCGCCGTTTTTGTCGGTATAGACCGCAACCGTAATGTTGGTGTTATCGAGATGGGCTTTGACCGGAATTCCGGCCAGCGGAGCGCCGTCGGAGGAGACAATATGTCCACGCAGCAGCGTCGCGGCATCGGCGGCAAGCGCCGCAGGCGCAGCCACAACAGCGAAACCAAGTGCGGTCAGAAGAGCCTGGGAGCGGACGCGAAGACGGCTGGGAAGCATGACGATTCCTCCTCCGGTTTATGGAAGCAAGGATACGCCAGCCGCAGGGCCGCGCACAGACGCTATTTGATGCCTTTGGCGGTCTCGATGGCGCGCCGGAACCCGACCGGATCGGCAATCGGCGGAATATCCACTTTATCGATGCCGGTGCCCTCGATTCTCAGGCTGCCATAACCCCAGATGCGGCCCCAGATGCCCTGATAGACTCGCACGCCTTCGATATTGGTCAGCGCAATTTCGTTGGTCCTGAGCGACACCAACCCGCTCTTCTCGACAAAACGGTGCGACGTGACAGCGATCTCCGTCGTCCACCGCCGCAGCATCCGGCGCAAGAAGATGACGATCCCCGCCAGCATCAGGATCATGCCGAGAATGATCGGCCAGCCGCCGGCAAATGCCCGACCGAACAGCAGAATGATGATCAGGACGATAAACGGGATGATCAGCGCCAGCAGCGCCTTGAATGTGTACAGCCAGTGGAAGTGGGCTTCGGCGACGATCCGTTCGCCATCACCCAACGACCGCTCGAGATAGGACGACATTGCGCCATTATCCGTGATCGGGCAGCAGGATTTCGCGTTTGCCCTGGTGATTGGGTCTGCTGATCATCCCCTCGTCTTCCATGCGCTCGATCAGCCGGGCGGCACGATTGTAGCCGATCTGCAGCCGCCGCTGGATGTAGGATGTCGAAACCTTGCGTTCTCGCGCCACGATCTGCACCGCCTTGTCGAACAGGTCGTCGCCGCCCTCGCTGCTTTCGCCAAGGCCGAAATCATCATCTCCGTCTTCATCCGGCTCTTCGGTAACCGCATCGAGATAATCCGGCCGGCCCTGCGTCTTGAGGAAGCGCACCACGTCTTCGACTTCCGAATCCGAGCAGAATGGTCCATGCACCCGCCGGATGCGGCCGCCGGCCATCATGTAGAGCATGTCGCCCTGACCGAGCAATTGCTCGGCGCCCTGCTCGCCGAGAATCGTGCGTGAATCGATTTTCGACGTCACCTGGAAGCTGATGCGGGTGGGGAAATTCGCCTTGATTGTGCCGGTAATCACGTCGACGGACGGCCGCTGGGTTGCGGCGATCAGGTGAATGCCCGCCGCGCGCGCCATTTGCGCCAGCCGCTGCACCGCGCCCTCGATCTCCTTGCCCGAGATCATCATCAGGTCGGCCATTTCATCCACGACCACGACGATGAAAGGCATCGGCTCGAGATCGAGGATTTCGTCTTCATAGACCGGCTTGCCGGTTTCCTGGTCGAAACCCGTTTGGACCGTGCGCTTCAGCACTTCGCCTTTTTCCGCGGCGCGGCTCACCCGCTCATTGAAGGCTTCGACGCCGCGCACACCGATCTTGGCCATTTTGCCGTAGCGGTTTTCCATCTCGCGGACCGCCCATTTCAGCGCCACCACCGCCTTCTTCGGATCGATCACCACCGGCGCCAGCAGATGCGGAATGCCTTCATACACCGACAGTTCCAGCATCTTGGGATCGATCATGATCATGCGGCAATCGCCCGGCGGCATGCGGTAAAGCAGCGACAGGATCATGGTGTTCAGCGCGACCGATTTGCCCGATCCGGTGGTGCCTGCGATCAGGAGATGCGGCATCTTGGCGAGATCCGCCATCACCGGTTCGCCGCCAATCGTTTTGCCGAGCGCAAGTGTCAGTGGCGCGCGCGATTTCTCATATTCCGGCGCCGCCAGCAGTTCGCGCAGGAAAACCTTCTCGCGGCGCTGATTGGGCAGTTCGATTCCGATCACATTGCGGCCGGGAATGACCGCGACGCGTGCCGCCAGCGCGCTCATCGACCGCGCAATATCATCGGCGAGCGAAATCACCCGCGATGTCTTCACGCCCGCGGCAGGTTCGAATTCGTACAGCGTGACCACCGGGCCAGGCCGCACTTCGGAAATTCGTCCGCGCACACCGAAATCCGACAGCACGGATTCCAGCAGTTTCGCATTTTCCTTAAGTGAGTCATCGGAAACCAGCGGACCGCCGGAATCCGCCGGCGGTTCGGCGAGCACTCCCAGCGGCGGCAACTGATATTCGCCTTCCGCGAGATTGAGCGCCGGCTGCAACTCCTTGACCCGCGGCTTGCGTTTGCGGTCGTCGCCGCGGCGCACCAGCGTCTCGCTGTCGCGGTCCCGGAAGGGCGGCTCATCGGACTCTTCATGGTCTTCAAACGCAGCGAACTCATCTTCTTCATCATCGATTTCCGGCAACGGTGCGCGCGCGACTCTCGCGCCGGTGCGGCGGCGCAAGAGCTTAACCATTCCGCGCCCAAGCATGACGAAACTGGCCGCAACCAGTTGACCGGCGCGCATTGCCCATCCCACTGCCCACAGAATCAGGATGAACCCGGCAACGACAACGCCAGAGGCCACCAGCACGATCCATCGCGATGATGGGGCGTTGCCCGCTTTGCCAATCAGCGGCCAGAGCAGCCCCCCGGCCACACCGCCCGCCCCGGCGGGGAATGCGCCGAACGACGGCATGGCCGCGAGACCTGCCGAACACAGCAGCAGGCCACTGCCGAGCACCGAGAGTCGCACGATAAGCCGCCGCGGACGCGCGCCGCGCAAGATCATCTCCCAGCCGAATGCGGCTGCGGCGGCAGACAACCCGAGCGATGCCAGGCCGAAAAACCTCAGCAGCAGATCGGCGGTGTACGCGCCGGTCTGGCCCAGCCAGTTGGCAGGCGCCTTGCCGGTGGCAACATCGAAACTCGGATCGGTGGCGTCATAACCCGCAATCGCCACGAGCATTGCGGCGCCCGCAACCAGCAGCACGCAGCCCAGCACTCGCCACAGAGCAGGCTCGAGCAGCGCGTGGAACCTGGCCCGCACTGCCCCAATGGCCCCTGCAATCCGCGCACGGCGGGAACGCGGCTGATAAACCCCGACACGTTGTGCGCTCATTGTTGCCATACCCCCTGGAGGAAATCGGCGATTCGTTCGAGAGCGGCCGTCATCGTGGCCGGATCATGCACCAATGCCAATCGTACGTAGGGGAAACCGGGATTGCTGGTGGTATCGCCCGGAACGCGCTCCACGCTCATGAATGCGCCGGGCAGAACGCGCACGCCGGTTTCGCGCCAAAGCGCTTTGGCGAAAGCCGGCCCGTCGCCGACATCCAGCCAGATGTAGAATCCGCCGTCAGGCAGCCGGAAGCCGCGGTGATTACCGAGAATGCGCCGGGCAATGGCAAACCGTTCGCGATACCGGTCGCGATTTTCTTCGACATGGACTTCATCATCCCACGCCGCAGCAGACGCCTTGAGAACCGGAATCGGCACCTGCGGTGCGCAGGTGTTGCGAAATCGCGTCAGCGCCGTGATCAGCGATGGTGATCCAGTGACGAAGCCGGAGCGAAGGCCGGGGACGCTGGAGCGCTTGGACAGCGAATGGAATGACAGCAGCCGTTCCAGACCGCCGGTGGAATGATAGCGCGCGTCGAGCGCGCCGACCGGCGGCGACGCGTGCCAGATTTCGCAGTAACACTCATCGGCCAGGATGGTGAAATCGTAGCGGTCAGCCATTGCAAAAAGCTGCAGCCAGTTCTCGCGTGACGCGCAGGCGCCTTCCGGATTGGACGGCGAGCAGAAAAACGCGGCGACCGTCCGCTGCAGGATGTGTTCGGGCACATCGGTGAAATCCGGCAGGAATCCGGTTTCGGCGCGCGCATCGACGTAAAAGGCTTCCGCGCCGGAGGCGAAGCTCGCGGAAGGGTAGGTGACGTAGAACGGGTTCGGCACCAGCACCACCGGGCGGCCGCCATGTTTGGTCTCTGGCATGATCGCCGGCAGCGCCAGAAACAGGCCTTCGCGCGAACCGTTCAGCGGCAGGATTTGGCGGTCCGGTTTGATTGCGGCCGGTGGCAGGTTGAAGCGCCGGCAGGCCCATGCCGCGGCGCTGTTGCGGAATTCCGGCGTGCCCACGACGGGCGGATATCGGCCGAAGGCGCGCGCATTGTCATTGACGATCCTGGTAATGAATTGCGGCGGATCGTCTTGCGGTTCGCCAACGGTCAAGGCCACGGGCGCATTGTCAATCGGAAAAGAAGTGGGATTTACGCCTTCGAGCAGCCTGGCAAGGCGCTCGAATGCCGAAGGGGGTGCAAGCGCCATGCGGCCCGGAAACACGCGGACGACCTCAACAAAATCGAATCACACTACGCCAATTCTTAAGCTAACCGCCCCGTTCCGCCATGTCACGTCTGCGGCCGGGCCCCTTCAGCTCTTCAGCGTTTGGCGGAACGGGTGGGCGGGATAGGCGCCCAGAATCTTCAGCGAGGACGTGAAGAACTTCAGTTCCTCCAGCGCCAGCTTCATCGGGCGCTCGTCGGGATGACCTTCCATGTCGGCAAAAAACTGTGTCGCGTTGAACGAGCCCTCAAGCTGATACGATTCCAGCTTGGTCAAGTTGACGCCGTTCGTGGCAAAACCGCCCAGCGCCTTGTACAGCGCCGCCGGGACGTTGCGTACACGGAAGATCATGGTGGTGATGACCGGGCCGCTTCCTGCTTTGGCATATTCCGGTTCGCGCGACAGGATGAGAAATCGCGTGACGTTGTGCGCGGCATCCTCGACATCGTTGCGCAGGATGTTGAGCCCGTGAATTTCCGCGGCAAGCCGGGAGGCCACCGCCGCCAGCGTCCGGTCCTTGACGTCGGCCACATGCCGCGCGGCGCCGGCCGTATCGGCCCAAAGTTGCCGTTTCAGAC